>CAXNCP010000016.1:0-8506 GCA_964200935.1 Chlamydiia bacterium
TTTGAGGATTATGAGGCGGCGATGGCGGTTCATGTCCGCTTGAATGAGCAAATTCAAGAGAGTGATCTTTTGAAAGTACTGGATATGATCCAAGAAACTTTGCAAATGGTCAAAATTACGGCAAGGAGGGGCTAAATGGAATCGTTCGCTTGGAGCCGCTATACCAAAAAAATGCACGATCTTTTACGCAGACCCCTATCGATAGGTCAGTTTACAAACACCCCTGAAAATATGAGTTTATGCTCTTACGAGGGAGGGTCTAAAGATGAGGGGAATTGGTATCGTTTACAAATCCTTGTCGATCTGACCGATGGTGTGATTGCAGATGTGAAGTACAGTTTTTTTGGACCTACCGTTTTGCTCGTTTCTTTAGAGGCGATCGCCCGATATATTGTCAGAAAAAATATACGGCAGGCAGCAAAGGTCACGGTTGAGGTGCTGGACAGAACATTGCGCGATCAAGATGCCCAACCGGCATTCAAAGACCGTCACGGTCCATACGTTTTATTTGCGGTTGAGGGGATTTCCCAGGCCCTGGAAACGGTACTCCACATCGAAGTCAAAGACTATTCCACCCCACTAGAAGAGCCTCCCGCATTTACAGGAGAGCGCATCGGAGAAGATTGGCTTAATTTATCCCATGAAAATCGAATGAAAATCCTTGAACAGGCCTTTGAAGAGCACATCCGCCCTTTTCTTGCGATCGATGAGGGGGGGGTTCAAATTCTAGGGATCGAAAATCATACCGAAATTAAAATCGCTTACTCTGGTAATTGCACATCTTGCTTTTCAGCGATAGGTAGCACCCTAAACGGAATTCAAAGCCTTTTGCAAGAAAGGGTGTACTCAGAATTGAAAGTAATTCCCGATTTAGACAACTTGAACATACACCAAGACGCGCACCACTAAACTAGAAAAAAAGATTCACAATTTTTCAAAATGACGTCGCACGGTCTCCCACTCCTGTCTGAAGGGGGTAAACCCTTTTTGTAAAAAAGTTGGAATCCAAGTGTAAATGTTGTTGTCTATTTCTTGAAAAAGCTCCTCCGTATCGACTTCAAGCGCGCTAAATCCTGTAGGTGCCAGAGCGGTATTGAGCCCGTAGCTCAAAATCAGCCGGTCATTGACCTGATGGCATAGGAAACCGGCACATTTTTTCCCCTCAAAAAAAAGATCATTTGGTTCTTTGAAACAGACATGCCTCCCTTTCAAATCTATCGCCTGGTATAGGCATAGAGACAAAAAATTTGCCGACTCGGGATAGAGATTTGGGGGGATTTTCACGATGTAGGACGCAAGGAGGTTCCCCTCCAAACTAATCCAGGGACGCTCCTGTTGACCCACTCCTCTGGTTTGAGTATAGGCACGAATGCATGTGAGCGAATTGGGATCAGTTAGGTGGCATACCGATTTGGCATACTCATGGGTCGAATCGATGGTATCGAAAAAAAGGAGTTTACGTTTAAATTGCACTAGACAAAGAGAATACTGAATCTCAAGGGTACTTCACAAGTGCGATTTTCTCAGTTTTTGAAACAGCTCGATTACAAGATGATTGCGATCATTTTTATTTTGATGTGTTTGAGTTTAGTGGTGATCAGTTCCAGCACAATTCAGCATGAAAATTCTCCCGGATTTTTTTCTTCTTCCGTAATGGCGCAGCTAAGAAGCTTTCTAGTAGGCTGGGTAGGATATTTTCTATTTGCATGGTTTGATTATCGGAATATAAAAAAATCGGCCCCTATTTTCTATGGGACGATTCTGATTTTGTTAGTAGGCCTTTTTTTTACAAATCCCATTCAAAATGTACACCGTTGGTTTCGTCTCCCATTTCTCCCTTTTGCTCTACAGCCGAGTGAATTTGCCAAAGTAGTGTCGATCATGATGCTAAGTTGGTATTTTGAGGACAAATACTTTACAAGTAGATCGCTCGGGACAGGCTTAAAAGCATTTTTGATTATTTTGATCCCCTTTGTTCTTGTGCTCAAGCAACCAGATCTTGGGACTGCCCTGATCCTTTTACCACTTTGTTATACCGCGATGATTTTTGCAGAAGCCCACCGTGGTTTGATCCGGTGGATGACGATTGGGGGTGTTTTTATGACAAGCGCTGTCCTCTTAATATTTGGAGGGATGATCCCCTATGAAAAGGTAAAGGAGCCACTCTCGATGGTACTTAAAGAGTATCAGATTGAAAGGCTTAATCCCCATACCTATCACCAAAAAGCGGGTCAAACTGCGATTGCACTTGGTGGTATTGGTGGAAGTGGATTTGGGAAAAGTCATTTCACGGGGCAAGAGTGGCTCCCTTTTGCCCACACAGATTCTATTTTTCCCGCATTTACAGAGGAATTTGGGGTGATGGGTGCCGCCTTTTTATTTGCACTCTTTTTCAGTTTGATTTATTTGAGTTTAAAGATAGCTGAGGAAGCTTCAGATCGTTTTGCAAAGTTATACGCAGCCTGTGTTGCGACTTATATAGCGGTGCATGTGATTGTGAATATTTCGATGATGGCAGGGAGTCTACCGATTACAGGGGTACCCTTGATTTTGATGACCTATGGCGGATCGTCCGTTGTAGCAACCATGATCATGTTGGGCCTATTACAAAGTATAACAGTTAGAAGGTTTAGGTTTTGATGAACGATCTATTTATTTTTACACCCGGTTTTTGGATTGGTGAGGGGATGATGGAACTTTCCAATGTATCTGAAAAAATCCCATTTGTTGTGAAATGGATGGTTCCGAATGTACGTCCTGGAGATCCCTATATCGAATTGATTCAACAAATTCAGATCAAAGGGCACAGCGATGCGCTCACAAATAACTTCACATTGAAAGATTTTGAAAAACATCGATTCAGCATTATCTTAGAAAATGATAACATCGGCCAAGTGATGGGCCCCGGCCAAATCAAATCGGACTGGATCGGCTGGGAATTTAAAGAAAATCTCGTGGGATTTGATGGTTATGAATACTATCAGCACCAAGGAGATGGGCATTACATCATGGAAGCAGAATACAGTACGAGCGACGATCTCAGAACGGTGATGCGAGGTAAACTTTGGAAGCACACAAAAGCGGGTATTCAGGGAAAATGAACAGACAGTGGAAAATGTTTATCCTATCGACAGCGGCCCTATTTTTAGCCGGCTGCGGAAAATATCAGGATATGACGAGAGAAAATTTCTACAGCGTTCAACTCCAGACCCCAAAAGCACAATTAGAAAAAAAATACGGAAAACCACTCTATAAATACCACGATGACCAAGGCTACGAGGTCTACGAGTATGTAGAGCGCGTTTATTTAGGAAACTCGGTGATTGAACAAAATTACTACTACTTCTTTATTAAGAATGGCGTAGTACAAAAGAAAGGGCAAAAGGTGATGACGCCACCCCCATGGTCAGAACCCTATAACGCCGATCCGATCCTGGATTTTTAAAAATAAAAACCTCTTTTTTCAAAGAGGTTTTTTATTTTTCTATACAAAACGAAAAAGCCCTTTATTTGCATAAAGGACTTTTTGTAAAACGGTCGTCAAAAGACTAGACAGTTTTTGTAGAAATTTCTACGCCGGATGCGATCACAAGTTTCTTGAGACGGTCTGCTGTTTGTGGAGCAACGACGATCTCGATCAATCTTGAATGCGTTCTGGACTCGTACTGATCACGGGACTTACGGTCGACGTGAGGAGAACGGAGAACGGTGAAACGCTCAATACGTGTTGGTAGTGGGAATGGCCCAGCTACAACAGCTCCTGTAGACTTAGCAGCTTCTACAATCTCTTTAGCGGTTCTATCGATCACTCTAGAGTCATAGGCTTTGAGTCGAATGCGGAGCTTCTTGGATGATTTTGTTGATGGTGAAGACATGGCAACTCTTAGCTCTTTTTAATAAGTTCTTCTTTAAACTTCTGTGGAAGCTCATCATAATGTGATGGCTCCATCACGTAACTTGCGCGTCCTGATGTGGCCGAACGGAGGGCTGTGGAATATCCGAACATCTCAGAGAGGGGCACGTGTGCCTCTACGCGTAGTCCCGATTTTGTGTGTTCCTGTCCTAGAACTTGACCACGACGACGGTTAAGGTCTCCAATCACGTCACCGACGTAATCTTCTGGAGTGCTCACCGCAACTTTCATGATTGGTTCAAGGATTATAGGATCACAGACTCTTGCACAGTCTTTAGCACACATAGATCCGGCGATACGGAAAGCCATCTCGTTGGAATCGACGTCGTGATAAGAACCGAACACAATGGCAACTTTCGTGTCAACAAGTGGGTATCCAGCGAGAACACCAGTGTTCAGGCCATCCTCAACCCCTTTGATAACCGCAGGAATGTATTCGCGAGGAATGACACCGCCGACGATCTTGCTAACAACTTCGTTACCTTTACCTCTTTCGTTAGGCTCCATCTCGAGAACAACGTGTCCATATTGACCGCGTCCACCAGACTGCTTAACGTATTTGGTTTCCATTTTACCGGGTTTGCGAATCGCTTCTCTGTAAGCAACTTGAGGTTTACCTACGTTAGCTTCGACTTTGAACTCACGGAACATACGGTCCGTAATGATTTCAAGGTGAAGTTCACCCATACCGGCAATGATGGTTTGACCTGTCTCCTCGTTAGTGAAAACGCGGAAAGTAGGGTCTTCCTCTGAAAGAGAGCTCAATGCAACAGCAAGTTTCTCACGATCGCCTTTAGATTTAGGCTCGATCGCCATAGAGATAACTGGCTCAGGGAACTCCATCTTTTCAAGGATAATTGGATAGTCTTCCTCAGTGAGGGTGTCACCGGTGGAGGAGTTTTTCAACCCGATCACACCAACGATATCACCTGTTCCGGCCTCTTCAATATCTTCACGTTGGTTCGCATGCATGCGAACAATACGGGAGATACGCTCTTTTTTACCTTTTGTGGTATTGGCAAGGGTCATCCCTTTTTTAAGGATACCGGAGTAGATGCGCACGAAAGTGAGACGTCCAACGAATGGGTCGGTCATCACTTTGAATGCAAGACCAGTGAATTTTTCGCTATCATCAGGAACAACGGTCATCGGCTCATCGTTTTTGACGTTGAACGCTTTCATGTTTCCACGGTCAAGTGGGGAGGGCATGTAGTGCGTTACGGCGTCGAGGAGCTGTTGAACACCTTTGTTTTTGAAGGCGGTACCACAGAAAACCGGATTGAGCTTGTTTCTGCAAACAGCCATACGCAGTTTAGCTTGGATTTCTTCAACAGGAACGTTATCGGAGTCTTCAACGACTTTCATCATGAAGTCTTCGTCTTCCTCATCGATAGTAGCGAGTTCTTCTAGTAATTCTTTACGCAATTTTTTTGCGTCAGCGAGAAGATCTTCGGGAATTTCTATAGTGTCGTAATCGGCACCCATGGTTTCATCATTGAAGACGTACCCTTTCATAGTGATTAGGTCTACCATCCCTTTGAAATCCACTTCGGCTCCGATCGGGAGCTGGGCAGCAAATGCGTTCGCACCGAGCTTGTCTCTCATAGACTGAATCGCTCCGAAATAATCGGAACCTACTCGGTCCATTTTGTTCACAAACGCGATACGTGGTACCCCATAACGGTCCGCTTGGTTCCAGACGGTTTCGGATTGAGGTTCAACGCCGTCTACGGCACTAAAAACAGCAACAGCACCGTCGAGAACGCGCAAAGAACGCTCGACTTCAACAGTAAAGTCAACGTGTCCTGGGGTGTCGATAATGTTGATCTTGTGGCCTTTCCAGAAAACGGTAACCGCGGCAGATGTGATCGTGATTCCGCGCTCTCTTTCCTGTTCCATCCAATCGGTTGTTGCAGCTCCTTCATGGACCTCACCGATTTTGTGAACCATACCGCAATAAAAGAGGATACGTTCGGTACAGGTAGTTTTACCCGCATCGATGTGGGCCATGATGCCGATATTTCTAAGCTTAGCTAGGTCTTTTTTTGTCGCTTGCGACATGCTGTTTTATATCCTTAAATCTTTTCTCAAAAATAAGAACCCACTAACAAAGTAGTGGGCATCTATCTAATTTACCAACGGAAGTGGGCGAAAGCTTTGTTCGCTTCGGCCATTCTATGGGTATCTTCTTTTTTCTTAATGCTTGCGCCAGTGTGGTTATGGCAGTCGGTCAACTCGTTTGCAAGTTTGATGTGCATCGGTTGTCCGGCTTTTTTTCTGGAGTGTGTGATAATCCAGCGCAGTGCAAGAGAAAGACGGCGAGCAGGTGTTGTCTCGATAGGCACTTGGTAGTTGGCTCCACCTACGCGACGAGATTTAACCTCGAGCAGTGGGGATGCGTTTTCAATTGCTTTATCAAAACTTTCTTTTGCATCGGCGCTACCGACTTTATTTGCAAAGAGTTCTAATGCTTCGTAAACTATGGTTTTAGCAACAGTTTTTTTGCCACGCTCCATGACAAGATTGATGAGCTTAGCAATAACTTCTGATCCATATTTTTCGTCAGCTTTGATCTCACGCTTTGCAGCTTGGTGTCTTCTTGACATGAATTCCTCTAGTGATCCTGACTATTTACCGCTCTTAGATCCGTACTTAGACCGCGATTTCTTTCTGTTTTTTACCCCTTGAGTATCCAAGTTACCACGAACAATGTGGTAGCGAACACCGGGAAGATCCTTTACCCTACCGCCGCGCACGAGAACGATACTGTGCTCTTGGAGGTTATGGCCTTCACCTGGGATGTAAGAGATGACCTCTTTTTTTGTAGAAAGTCGAACTTTTGCGACTTTCCTCAATGCGGAGTTTGGCTTTTTCGGCGTCTGTGTATAGACTTTCGTGCAAACTCCACGCTTCTGTGGACAAGCTTCGAGTGCTGGGCTTTTTGATCGTTTTTCTTTGGGCGCTCGGGGCTTGCGAATCAACTGGTTGATAGTTGGCATAGTTGCCAGACTCCTTTTGTGTCGAATTGAAAACAATATACCCTCCAAATGAATAAATGCCAAATAGAAAATTCGTGTGAAAAAAAGGTTTAACGCGTATCAGAAAAATATGGTGTTGTTAAAAACAATTTTTTTCTTATCCCTGTTCACAATCAGTGACATACCCGATGCGACAAACGAATTGTTTAAATACCACTACGACCGCAACCAATTCGACCAAGAGATCGCTAAAAGGTCGATGGATTTATTTATCGAGTCTTTTGATGTAGATCACTCCTATTTTTTATGGAGTGAGGTCAAGCCTATGTTAAAGGCTAGTGGGAAGTGGGTCGAATTTACTAAAAATTCCTTTAAAAATAGGAGTCTTGATTCTTTTATCGAGATTCAAAAATATTTTGAGCAATCGATTGAGAGACGAAAGATCTTTGAAAAGGAGGCAATCGACGACTTATCAAGCAAAAGTTTTGATGAAATACAAAAAATTGCTTTGAACCAGTATGATCCCTACCCCGCAAATTTTGCCCAACTCAAGACGAAAATCAAGAGCCAAATCGCCCTTTTTGTGGTGAAAGAGTCTTTTCGAGCCAGAGCCAGTTGGCAGGAGGGCAAGGAGAAGTTATTTGCCTATTATTTAAAGAAGCAGAGGGAAAAGGAGCTAGAGTATCTTCCCCGAGGCCCAGCTATGGAGGAGCACTATTTTTCTATCCATGTGATGAAAGCGATTGCGGAATCGATGGATGCTCATACCCGGTTTTTTAGTCCAGACGAAAAAAGGGAGATGCGGCAAGCGCTATCCAAAGATTTTAGTGGGGTGGGTATTGTTGTTAGAGATTCGCTCCACGGTCCAACAATCCAGCGTGTAATTGAGGGCTCACCAGCAGAAAGAGCCGGCCTTCAGCCTAAAGATGTCCTTTTGAAAATTGATGGAAAATCGCTTGATACCCTTTATTTTCGCGAGGCGATGGAACTTTTGGGCGGGCGAAACCACACTAAGGTGCGTTTGGATATTTTGCGCCAAAATGAGCAAAAAGAGATTACCGTTCTAAGAGCGCCGATTATTTCCCCCGAGTCGACGGCCCAGGTGACAACTTTCCCATTAGGTACGGGTGTCGTGGCCTCCATCCGCTTAGATGGTTTTTTTGATAATGAGCAGGGGAATTCTGCAGCTTACCAGCTGGAACAAGCGATTCAAAGTATCCAAAAAAATGGGGAATTGAAGGCGGTTATCCTAGACTTGAGACGAAATACGGGGGGGTTTCTCACTCAAGCTGGAAAAGTTTGCTCTATTTTCACAGGGGGAGGCCCCATCGTGCTAGCACGTTATGGAAACGGTCAGATCAATATCTTTAAAGAGAAGGTTTCCAGGCCACTTTTTGATGGGCCCCTTTTGGTGCTGATTTCTCGACTTTCTGCCTCCGCCTCGGAAATTGTAGCTCAAACATTGAAGGAGTATG
Source organism: Chlamydiia bacterium (assembly GCA_964200935.1). GTDB lineage: Bacteria > Chlamydiota > Chlamydiia > Chlamydiales > RGXB01 > RGXB01. The sequence goes on from CAXNCP010000016.1 coordinate 8,367, forward strand.
GAGCGGCCGTCATTGTAGGGGACGAAAATTCTTATGGGAAAGGGTCGATGCAGTTTCAAACCATCACAAGCAATGAGCCCTATTGCTACGCGGTGACTGTCGCCAAGTACTACACCATTTCCGGCGCATCTGTTCAACTT
>CAXNCP010000017.1:0-8406 GCA_964200935.1 Chlamydiia bacterium
TAATTCGGATGCGATATGCGTACACATGATGAGGTCAACCTTGTGTTAAAGATAAGTCATTAAGATCCCACATCGCTTTGAATTCAGGACAAGATCTATAAAGGGTATCTTTTGTACCCTCGCTAATCTTTTTCCCCTCCTTCATAACGATGATTTTGTCCGCTTTTTCCACTGTCTTGAGTCGATGCGCCACAACAATCTGGGTCAAATGTCCCTGCATTTGTTCCACAGCTTTTTTTACCCGGTCTTCACTATAAGAATCTAATTGGGATGTCGCCTCATCTAAAAGTAGAATCGGGGATTTTTTAGCCAAGGCACGGGCCAAAGCGATCCTCTGCTGCTGCCCCCCTGAGAGGTTTTTCCCACTTTCACTAAGGTGCGTATCATATTTCAAAGTGAGCTTGTCGATGAATTCGTCAGCGTACGCCTGCGACGCTGCTGTGGCTATTGCGGTATCGGTTAAATTTTGGCCGAAGCTGATATTTTTTCTGATCGTATCGTAAAATAAAAAGGGTTTTTGGGATACATAGGAGACCATTTTTCTTAATGAGCCATGTTGAATTTTTCGAATGGATACCCCATCAATACGGATATCCCCCTCAGCTAATTCATAGAGCCTTGGTATGAGATTGAGCAACGTCGATTTTCCAGAGCCGGTGGCACCAACAATCGCAACAGTTTCCCCTTTTTTTACCTTGAAGGAGACCTCTCTAAGGACATACTCCTCTTGATACTTGAAGCTGACCCGATCGAAGACGATCTCCTCTTCAAATGTGTTCATCAAAAGACTCTCCTCTTCATCCTTTTGCGGCTCAATGTCCATCACAGACAGCATCCTCTCAAGGGCTGTAACACCCCGTTGGATGCTCGCATTTTCCTCAGCAAATTTCTTTATCGGATCATAGGTAAGATGCAAAATACCACAAAAAGCGATCAGATCGGGCACACTCATTTGAAAGCCCCACAGTCCGGTAAGGATGATACCGGCAAGACAAATGGATGTCACAGAGTGGAGGATGGGTCGAGTCATCAAATCATACTTAGCAGCTTTTTGCTCGAAATGGGCCATCTGGGCATTTTGCTCTTGATACTTTTTAAGCGAAAACTCCTCCATCAAAAACATTTTTACCGTCTGGATACCCGACAAATAATCGAGCAGGGTGCTGGAAAAGGTCTCCTGGTTTTTCATGAGCTGACGCGTCGATGCACGCACTTTTTTTGTCAAAATCACGAGCGGGAGCACAAGGAGGGGAAAGCCGAATAGGATCACGATCGAAAGCTTCCAGGATAAAAAAAGGCAAAAAGAGACCGAGGTGATCAATTTAAAGGGGGTGATGATCGCATTACGAAAAAAGGAATTGATCGAAATCGCTATCTGCTGCGAATCGCCCGTAACTTTTTGAGAAAGAGCACCTATATGGTGGTCTTGAAAAAACTTCATCGGGAGTTGCTGAAGGTGGGAAAAATAGCGATCCCTCAGCTCTCGGCTCACCTGAATAGAGAGTTTTTGGGTTAAAAATCGGCCCCAGTAGAGGGTCAGAGCTTTAAAAGCTGCAACAGGCAGTGAGATGATCAGCAGGGTTTTGAAAGCATCCGAACCAAAAAAAATCCGGCTACCAATCCAATCGGCTACAGAACCGATCATCCCCCCTTTCAAAAGACCAAAATCTTGACCCACCGATGTGAGCATCGCGATCCATAGAATCTCTAATTGTTCCGCAACACTCATCATAAGCATCATCAAAATGACTAGCCCAACGAGTGAGCGGATTTGACGAATTTTCAGGCACGTTTTGATTAGATTGAACAATCCAAGACCTCTCCCATTTGACGGAAGAGAGTATACCTTTGTTCCATAAGTTGATCAAGTGAGAGGTGATATAACTTCTCGAGGTGTGCTTTTAAAGAGATCCCTATTTCCTCTATCATTTTTTGTGGATCCAAATGTGCACATCCAAAAGGCTCGACAATCACGTCGTGAATCACTTTATTCTTTAAAAGAAATGGGGCATCTAAATGCAAATTGTCCGCTGCCAATCCCTTTTTAGTCGAGCATCTCCACAAAATCGATGCACATGATTCAGGAGAAATGACACTGTAGACGCTATTTTCCAACATCAAGATCCTATCGGCCACAGCAATAGCCAAAGCACCACCAGAGGAACCCTCCCCCAAGATCAAGGCAATCATGGGGGTTTTTAAAGCGGAAAATTCGTAAATGTTTTCTGCAATAGCCATCCCCTGTCCGCGCATCTCCGACTCAAGATCGCTGTGCGCTCCCGGAGTGTCGATGACAAAGACGATGGGTATCTGAAAACGCTCTGCTAATTTAGCTAAGCGCAAAGCTTTGCGATAACCCTCAGGTCTAGGCATGCCAAAATTTCGTCGAACCCGATCTGGGCCATCAATACCCTTGTGGTGACCGATCAGCATGCAAGAGCGTCCTTCAAAAAGGCCAATACCCCCATAAATAGCTGGATCATCGCCAAATTGACGATCACCGTGAAGCTCGACAAAATCGGTAAAAAGGGTCTTTTGGATCATCTCGATATTCGGTCTTTGGGGATTGCGAGCGATCTCTACCCTTTCAATTGGGGATATGAGTTCGCGCAAGGCCCGCACGGCCGAGGCAAGATCTTGATGGGTTTGTAAATCGGCATCGCCTATTTGATCGACTCGTTCCTTCAAATCACGGATCGAATCGATGAGATCATTTACAGAGACAGTCTTATGCATATGCAGCTATTTTAAACGAACTAAAACATTCAGACAACAAAGAAACAAAAAACTACTCTGTTGTGCCTCGGATGATTTCAACAATTGTAGGTTTTGTGATCACGATCGAAAAGAGTTCCTCGATGTGGTCTTTTAACATACGAATGCAGCCATCGCTCGAATAGTCACCGATCAGCGCTTTTTCCTCTGCGACAACCCCGGTTTGCGCGTCATAATGGCAAGGAACTCCATGGATTCCATAACCTTTAGCCGCGTCAGAGCACCCCTCGATCTCCTCATCAAATGGGAGCCAGCGGGTCCCAAATACCTCCATCATCTCGATTTTCCTATTTTGGAAAAAACCGGTGACGCCAGGGGTATAAATTGCTACCTTACCGCCAAGCTTGAACTTTCCTACAGGTGTCAAGCAGCCAGATGGGGAATGAGGGTCAATCCGTCCAAGACCGATTGGATAAGTTTTGAGCAAAACCTCTTCGCCAGAATCGATATTTTTATAAAAAAAATGCATCTTGGCTGTAGATAGATTGATCTTAAGATGAAATTCCAACGACAAATTCTTTTTAAAGACATTGAAGCGGTCACCTATTGAGACCTTCTGATTTACGTAATCACTTTTTCCATTGAGGCTGCGCGCTATAAAATGTCTTGATGTGTTGAAATAAGAGGCGTAGTCGGCAAGCCAAGCAGGACGCCCTTTCAACCAAGCCACACGACTAGAATAGGTCACCGTCTCAACTATAGGGAGACGATCCGGCCCTTTTGAAAAAAGCTGACGAACCCGATCCACCTCAAGTGTCGCCTCTTTTACCGATGCGCCTTCTGATAACTCTTGAGCCGTTTGATAGACGGCTTCCTCATTTTTGTGCTCTAGATTGAGCGGTAAAAAAGGCTTGTTTTTTACAAACCACATGGCACCGATGCCAGCGAAAACAAGCAAAAAAGAACGGGTTAAGAATTTAGAGAACGTCAATGGACCCACCTGTAACTTGTTATTAATCATACAGTTATCATGGAGAAAATCAAGTATAAAAAAAGCCTTTCCAGATTCAGAAAGGCTTTTTTTAAGAACTACAGGACTGTTTTTTATAAAGTAGCAGATCTTAGGTGGTGTTTTGAGGCGTGGTGGTCATGAGTAACAGGCTTTTCCACATCCTCTTTCATTTTTTTACCCGGTGTAAACTTCACCGCTTTTCTTTCTGGAATCACGATAGCAACACCAGCATTCTTAGGATTACGTCCGATTTTTTGCTTACGCACAACAACCTCGAATACCCCGAAATCTCTGAATTCGTAACGATCACCATGAGCAAGCCCTTCGATCAGATTATCGAGTAGGGACTGTACAACGCGACGTACATCATTTGGGGCAAGATTGCATTCCGTGGCAATTTTAATAACGAGTTCTTTCTTCGTCTTGGTCGCCATCTCGTCAACTCCCTGCACTTTATTTCTTAACCCTCCTTTAATAAAATCAGTAATTTATGACAAATTAAAAAAACGTAATTAACTGAAACTAATCAACATTTTCTTTTTTTTGCCTAATTGCGCAAATAAATAAGTTCCACCTATTAATTCATTGATATGAAACAATTGTTTTGGATCTTGGACAATATTTCCATTTACCCGCAAGCCCTGCGCAGCACATAGGCGCGCCCCTTCCGATTTGGAGGTGATGAGCCCCGCGTCAACACAAATTTCAACAAGGGTCTTTGATTGACAAAGTGACTTGGACATTGCAGCATGGGGAAAAGCATCAAAGATCTTATCATAATCTTCCTTGCTACCTAAGGTATCGCTAAAAGCCACCTCAGTAAGGCGTAACGCCTCTTGAAGCCCTTCCTCTTTATGGATAAATCGGGTCAGCTCGCTTGCCAACCTTTTTTGTCTCTCCAATCCCTGCAAAGAATCGATCTCTTCCAAGGATAACCAAGTAAACCGCTTCAAACACAACTCGACATCTTCATCAGGAATGCTCAGCAAATACTGGTAAAATGCATAAGGGGAGGTACGCTCTTTATTGAGATAGATCGCACCCGATTCACTTTTACCGAACTTTTTCCCATCAGAGCGCAACATCAACGGGATTGTCATCACATGGAGCTCCTTCCCACCTCGACGCCTTGAGAAATCGGTACCTGCCGTCATGTTTCCCCACTGGTCACTTCCACCGATCTGGACGGTGACGTTGTGGTTTTCGGCCAAATAATAAAAATCGTAGCCTTGGAGTAACTGGTAGGAAAATTCACAAAAACTGATCCCCTCTTCTGCCTCCATTCTGGAACGGACAGAATCTTTAGCCAACATTTGAGATACTCTGAAAAAACGGCCAATATCCCTCAAAAATGTGGGTACCGTCATCTGATCAAACCAGTCTGCATTATTTACAAACAGAAGGTCAGATCCTAAAATTTGTTCCAAATTATTCGAAATCTTGCGCAAATTATGCTCGATCTGCTCAATCGATAGTAAGGGTCTATCAGACTGTTTTCCTGAAGGATCTCCGATCTTAGTCGTAGCCCCTCCATAGAGAATCACCGGTTGATGGCCCATCATCTTATAACGATATAGGGTCAAAATGACGAGCAGATTGCCTAAATGCAATGAATCTGCCGTGACGTCGAATCCTGCGTAAACATACCGCTTTTCTTTGAGGTGTTCCTCTAGTCCAAGTGTGGAATCTTGGAAAAGTCCCCGCTCTTTGAGGTGTTGTACCACAAAGGATGGGTCGGTAGCAGCAGCAGGTCTCATCTATTTGTCCTTTTCTAAACGGTCCTTCATTCCCTGAGCTTTCTTGCTTAAGGGGGCAGGGTTGCGATTTTGATCGAATAAGCCGAGGTCATCTTTGGTTACTGAATCCCTAGACCATGAGTGACGAGAGATCCAATCAGAGATTTGATCCTTTTTTTCGTCAATAGCCTGAGATGTTACCATAGAATCGATCTTTTTGAGACGATTTTTCAATTTTTCACGCGCTTTTTTAGTTTTTTCGCTCTCTTGGGCCGTTTTTTTGTCGTTATCAAGACGTGTTGCCATGGTTTTCCCCTCAAAAAATAGGATGGATCCATCTTGCGATCTTCTTAAAATTTTGTAAACCAGGAACTTCTCTTCAAAATCAGTAAGAAAATAAATTTTTATAATTTTTATAAGAATCAAAAACAATTGTGGGATATTCTTCGAGCCATTTTTGATTAAAAAAAATTTTTTCACCCCTAAGCTTTTAGAAGTCTACATACTAAGGGAAATTAGGATTGATTCAATTGATCAAAAACGAAAAAATCGGCAAAAAAAGGTTAAGAATGCAGCAAGCCATGAAAGAGCACGCCGCCAAAAAGGCGTTTGAAATTCTCTTAGAAAAAGCGAAGGGCCCATTTAAACTGGGGCTGGGAAGTGGCAGCACCTCTGAAATTTTTTTAAAAATTCTTATGAATCGCTATCACGAGCTACCCCCTTTTACGTGCGTTGCCAGTTCAAAGAAAATTGAATCCCTAAGCATACACGCCCTCTCCTTTATGGAGGAGGACTCATTCGAAACACTCGATTTTTACGTTGACGGGGCTGACGAGGTGAGCTTGGATCATAATTTTCATCTGATCAAAGGTGGTGGCGGCTGTCTGACAAGAGAAAAGATCCTTTATACTGCGGCCAAATACCGGATCATCATGGTCGATGTGACAAAACTCCACCGGGGCCCTATCGGCTCGGGTTTTAAACGGATTCCAGTAGAAGTACTCCCTTTTGGATTGAAATCGATCCTAAAAAAGATCCAATACAAAGGTGAATTGAGAAAAAATTTTATTACCGACCAGGGTGCGTTGATCTTTGACATCGATGCACCCATCGGTGGTACAACATCTACCCCAGAAGTTTGCTCGAAGATTCGACAAATTGCCGGGGTCATCGAAGTGGGGGTTTTTCCCCCGCCCCAACTGCTCGTCGTCGGAAAAGAGGATACCGCCGAGGTACTCCATGTTTGACGAAAAGCTTATCCCGATCGATTCGTATGAAATCGATCCTCATCCCAACTACACGTTATTCAAGCTTCACACAAAACAGGGTACGGTCCCTCTGTACACCTCCTCGGACGTAAACGAGAAGCTCCGCAAGGATTTTCGCCGACCTGTTACTCATGACATCATTTCCGGAGTAGTAGAAGGATTTGATTTGAAGATCATCAAATGCATCATCGATCATGTTGAGGATTCGATCTATTATGCAAAATTATTCATCGATCGAAACGGCCAAGAGATCGTAGCGATCGACATACGTCCAAGCGATGTGTTGATTTTAATGAAGCAACACAAATTTCCTATTTATGTTGCCCAAAAAGTGATCGATCTTACAAAAGACTAGTACGTGATATAAAAACGGTTTCTAGACAGATCCAACAAAGCCCTTACAGCCTCTTCCGCATCTTCCCCATCCGCCTCGACGCAGACTTTAGAACCGCGTGCGGCGGCAAGCATCAAAATCCCTAAAATCGATTTGCCATTGATAGACAAATTCTCAAATCTCAAAGTGATATTGGATTTAAATTGAGAGGCGCAACGGACGAACTCCGCAGCAGGGCGTGTATGAAGCCCTTTTTCATTCAAAACGATGAAGTAGCCTTTCGCTTTCTGGTCTCTTTGATCGATCATGTATCCAGTTGATCAACTAAATGTTTAAATGCATCTAAAGCTTTCTGGATCGTGATCGGATCCCGAACATCAACATTCGCATCTTTTAAAATGTCGATAGGGGTTTTTGAGCTCCCCGAGCTAATGAACTCCAGATATTTTTTTCGCCCTTGTACCGGATCGTTCATCAAGTTGGTATGCAAGGCCAAACTGGCGCTGATTCCGATCGCATACTGGTAAACATAAAAAGAGGAGTAAAAATGGGGTATACGTAGAGCCTCCACACCCAGCAGCGGATCGATCACAAAACGCTCACCATAATATCTTCGATAAAGTTCATTAAAAACTCCACAAATATAATCGGCCGTCAAAACACCCTTATTCTCTACGTATCCATGAGCCATTTTTTCAAACTGGGCAAACAAGGTCTGACGGTGAAGTGTCGCCCGAATCGCTTCCGCTTTATAGTGTAGATAGAATTGGCGAACTTTCGGATCCCGAATTTTTTTCATCAACAACTCAAAAAGCATCTCTTCATGAAAGGTTGAGGCGACTTCGGCAACAAAGATCGTATAGGAAGCGTAAGGATAAGGCTGGTGCTTGTTGCTATAGTAGCTGTGCATACTGTGACCCAGCTCATGTGCCAGCGTAAATAGATCGCGGATCGAGCCGGTAAAGTTCATCAAAATATAGGGGTGGGATTTGTAATATCCTGACGAATAGGCGCCACTGCGTTTGCCCGGCCTCTCATACCAGTCTACCCAACGCTCCTCTTTTAAGCCTTTTGTTGCGATGGCAACATACTCATCACCTAGCGGGCGGATCGACTCCAGAACAAGATCCATCGCCTCTTCAAGGGTGAATTTCATCTCGACATCCTCATAAGGCTCGGCATAAAGATCATAAGGATGGATCGTATCCACACCAAGGACGCGTCCCTTCCAGGCAACGTAGCGGTGGAGCTGCTTTAGATTGTCCTCTTTTTCCACTGTAGAAAGAAGATTAGTATATACGGAGGTAGGGATCTCATTTCCAAAAAGGGCCGCTTCCATCG
>CAXNCP010000018.1:0-8014 GCA_964200935.1 Chlamydiia bacterium
AAAAAGGGGAGGGCGTAGCAGAGTTTTAAGTGGTACCTCCTTTAGATTTAGATCATAGAAAGTAAACCGATTTTGTGGACCAAAAGAGAAGACAAATGCTGCTTTATTGTAAAAAAAGCGTGTCGCTAGCGGCCTATTTTTATTCATAAAAACCTCATTATGAAGTAGCCATATTACCGAGAAGCCGATCTTTCTATAATCCTCTTGGCGCTCCAGCATTTCACTGATCCTGAGGAGCGATGTCTGGATTTCAACGACGAGTTTTTCTTTAACAAACACCACATCTGCAATCCGTGAGATTGCCGAAAAAGGTTTTTCTAACTCCACGATGGCATCTATAAATTCGGTTTTTAAAAATTTTTGCATCTTTTTATGAAGATCTGATGGGGCTCGACGTATCATGGAAAAACTTTTTTTTGGACTCTGGAAAACAAATCGGATCCTACGTTTTTTTTCATCAAGTTTGTCGATTGTTCAAAACTTGACATTAAGTGCTATTCATATAACAATATCATGAATATGAGCAAACCATCCGACAGTCAACACACGGATCCTCAATATCAGCAGAAAATCGAGGAGCTGGTCGCTGTTGCTAAGGAACAGGGATTCATTACCTACGAAGAGATCAATGATATCCTTCCGATGACGTTTGATACCGCGGAAGAGATCGATCAAGTTTTGATCTTCTTAAGCGGGATGGATATCCAGATCTACAATCAAGTAGAGATTGAAAAGCAAAAAGAGCGTAAGAAAGAGGCGAAAGAGTTAGAACTTTTGCCCAAAAGATCGGATGCTGCTGCGGACGATCCTGTACGTATGTATCTCAAGGAAATGGGATCGGTTCCCCTTCTTACCCGCGAGGAAGAGGTCGAAATTTCCAAAAGGATTGAAAAAGCGCAGATGCAAATCGAAAGAATCATCATGCGTTTTCGATATTCCGAAAGAGAGACATGCTCCATCATCCGTTATTTGATCGCAGGTAAAGAGCGTTTTGACAAGATCGTAGCCGAGAAAGAGGTTGAAGATCGTCCAAAATTCATGCAACTATTGCCTAAGCTCGAAGAACTATTGTCCAAAGAGGATGCTTTTTTGGAGCCGCAGCTTTTAAAACTAAAAGAGCTGGAGAACAATAAGGCTGAAAAAATCCGACTTTTGGAATCGATTGAAAAAAGTCGCATTCGTACGCAGGCCTATTTAAGGCGCATGCATCTTAAGTACACAGTGATTGAAGATTTTGGTGAAGTGATCCTTTCTAGCTATGATCGCTTATTGAACTTGGAAAAAGAGATCAAGGAGCTGATCCCAAGAGCCGAAAAAAACCGGTTTGCTGCCCAAAAACTTTTTTCAGCGAGGCGCCGTCTTTTTTTAAGAGAGCTGGCTGCCGGCAGAACATTGGACGAATATAAAAAAGACGTCCGCATGTTGCAGCGCTGGATGGACAAGAGCCAAGAGGCGAAAAGGGAGATGGTGGAGTCCAACCTTCGCCTTGTAATCTCGATCGCAAAAAAATACACCAACCGTGGTTTATCTTTCTTGGATTTGATCCAAGAGGGGAACATGGGTTTGATGAAGGCTGTAGAGAAATTCGAATACCGCCGCGGTTATAAATTTTCTACCTACGCAACTTGGTGGATTCGCCAGGCTGTGACCCGTGCGATTGCCGATCAGGCCCGTACCATCCGTATCCCCGTTCACATGATTGAGACGATCAACCGTGTTTTAAGGGGTGCTAAAAAATTGATGATGGAAACCGGTAAGGAGCCAACACCTGAAGAGCTTGCAAAAGAGCTTGGGCTGACCCCAGACCGTGTCCGCGAGATCTACCGTATTGCCCAACATCCGATTTCCTTACAAGCTGAGGTGGGTGACAGCGGAGAGAGCCAATTTGGGGACTTTTTGGAGGATACGGCGACCGAATCTCCTGCGGATGCAACCGGCTATTCCATTTTGAAAGACAAAATGAACGAAGTTCTCTCGACATTAACGGACAGAGAGCGTACAGTATTAATCGAACGTTTCGGTTTGCTTGATGGAAAACCGAAAACCCTCGAAGAGGTGGGTGTTCAATTTAAGGTGACACGTGAAAGGGTGCGCCAAATTGAGGCCAAAGCTTTGAGGAAAATGCGTCATCCTACCCGTTCCAAGCAACTCCAAGCGTTTCTTGAGGCTGTAGAAGGGAAGGTATAACCTGACGGGGTATTAGCTCAGTTGGTAGAGCACAACGCTGGCAGCGTTGGGGTCAGCGGTTCGAGTCCGCTATGCTCCATTTCTTATCTTTTTTTCGTATTATTCATTAAAGAATTTTTGACATCATTTCTCCAACAGGTTACAGCAAAAGGATATGCGATACCTTTTGACCCCTGTTTTATTTTTTTCCTTTTTTGTGGGCCTTTATGGGTTTTCACCCAAAGATGCTCTTAAGGAGCTAATCGATGGCAACAATCGCTATGTTTTAGATAAAACACTCTATGCAGACCACTCTACCAGTCGGCGAAATCAGCTACTTTTAGGGCAAAAGCCGTTCGCTATTGTCCTTTGTTGTTCTGACTCAAGGGTGATACCAGAGGTGATCTTTGATCAGTCGACAGGCGACCTCTATGTGGTGAGAATTGCGGGGAATGTTCTTGGTGCTGTTGAACTGGAGAGTATCGAATTTTGCGCAAAAACGTTCGGAGCCTCGCTCATTTTTGTTCTAGGCCATGAATCTTGTGGTGCTGTAAAGGCTGTAATGAATAATGATGCAAAAGAGATTGAGCACATCGCTACTTTGATGGATCCGGCTGTCAAAAATGAGAAAAATTTGGACACGGCAGTAAAAGATAATGTCTACTTTGTCGTCAACCAGATCAAAAATGACATCAGGCTCAAAAAATTCTACGATCAGAGGAAGCTGGATTGTGCCGGCGGGTTTTATAAAATTGGCTCAGGCAAGGTTGAGCTCCTCAAGTGATCGTTTCCTAAAGAATTAAATTTCATTTTTTTCTATTATACGTCCTAATAGGTCGATTAAATCTAAAAGAATTTAGATGCTCCTATACCCTATAACTTTTTTAGAGAAGACATATGAAAAACCTATTTTTTGAGCATATTGGATCCCAGCCGGCCGATTTGGTTTTAGAGATTGGTAGAATGTGGGCTTTAGATCCGAACCCCTCAAAGATCAATCTTGGCATCGGAATCTACCTGAATGAAGAGGGGAAATGTCCCGTAATGTCTTCTGTAAAATTGGCTGAGGAAAAGCTTCTCATGACGGAAGAGACTAAGTCTTATTTGCCTATTGATGGTGATGCTCAATTCCTCAAGGAGGCCAAAAAACTCCTTTTCAAAGAGGATAGCTCCCTCGTTGTAGCCATGCAAACTTTGGGGGGGACAGGAGCTCTACGTATTTTAGCCGACTACCTCAAATTAGAGATATCTAAGCCGATCTATGTTTCTGATCCCACTTGGCCGAACCACCACGGGGTATTTAAATCGGCCGGGCTTGAGGTGCTCACCTATCCCTATTATGACCGTGCGACACATACCCCGAAAAAGCAGGAGTTCATCGACTTTTTAGATACCATAGAAAAAGGGTCGATTGTGGTGCTGCATGGTTGTTGCCATAACCCAACAGGGGTAGATCTTACCCATAAAGAATGGGATATTATTCTAGAAAAGTTTCAAAAAAGGGGCCTTTTCCCCTTCTTTGATATGGCCTATTTAGGACTTGGGGAAGGGATAGAAAAAGACCGATATGCGGTAGACGCTTTTTATAAGGCGGGGCTAGAGATGTGTGTCGCTTTTTCTTTTTCAAAGATGATGGATTTATACCGGGAGAGGGTGGGTGCTTTGATGATTGTCAACCATAGCCATTCGATTGAAGCAATGCAAAGCACGCTCAAACAGATTGCCCGGCGTAACTATTCCAACCCGAGCGCACATGGCGCACTGGTTGCCGGAATGATAATGAGAGACACTGACTTAAGATCTGTTTGGCTGAAAGACCTAGAGGAGCACCGCTTGCGCGCCTTACAGATGCGTAAAGAGCTATTCCATGCCTTAGAACCCTGGATTCAACATAAAAATGAATTTCTCCATGGAAAGGGTTTTTTTTCGTATTTAGGCATCAGTAAAGAGTTGGTGTTGAAGCTTCGACAAGAGAGTATCTATCTTTTAGATGATTCGCGGATCAATGTTTTAGGGATCAATAAGAAAAACATCCCCACCTTAAAAGATGTATTTGAGAGAATCGGACATGGATAAAAAACTCGCCTCTCACCTATTGATCTTTACTTTGGTCCTTTTTGTGATCATGCAGGTCCCCTTTTTTAAAGAGGTCAGGCTACGCTCCAAAGTACAGGGGATTTTTAGTAGTTCTAGCTCGACAAGCGATAGCACGGTGGAGCTACTGAGTTTAGAAAACCTTCTGCTCAAAGATGAGCTGGATGCGATTCGCAATCAATTACAGTACGACCAAAAAGAGTGGAATGCAATCCAGGCAAAAGTGATTTTTCGGGAAAACATTTCATTTGGCTCTTTCATTTGGGTCGATCGTGGGGAATTGGATAACAGGCATTTAGGGGCTGTTGTGATCGCAAAAAAAAGTCCTGTGATCCTGGGCAAAGGGGTGGTAGGTGTTGTAGAGGAGGTGCTGGAGAAAAAGAGTCTTGTACGCCTTATTACAGATCCAAAGCTACAGGTTGCGGTTCGTGTTGATCGGGGAAAGAAGGGAATTTATCTAGAAGAGAGGCTCAAAGAATTGGCTGCTTTGCTCGAAAAAGAAGACAGTCTATTCAAAAATGACGAGCATAAAAGTCTTACCAGGGAATGGATACAAGTTCTTTTGGAAAAAGTGCGCCCTTTAAAAGGTGCACTGCTAGCCAAAGGGGTGATCCAAGGTCTTAAAAACCCTGCATGGCGTATTTCGCACAACACTTTGAGCGGATACGGTTTCAATTATGACTTTGCTGATGAAGAGGGGGGGCCTTTTGACTTACGCAAAGAGCACCTGATTCTTTTGGGTGATCTACTGGTTACAACCGGATTGGATGGTGTTTTTCCTAAAGGATTACAGGTGGGAGTCGTCAAAAGTATTGACTCATTGAAAGAGGGGGGTTATGCCTATTCGATTGAAGCAAGCCCCGCAGTTCATGAGCTAGCCTATTTAGATCATGTGCAGATCCTGCCCCCAATTTAAGAGGGATTACCCAAAAATATCGTGGTAGGCTGCCTGGTAATCAATCGTTTTTGTCCCGTTTAAACAGGCATCTATCCAGTCATCGATCGAGTCTTCAGAGTATTTCTTCATGGGGCCATCATCGAGCACCATGAGGGGCTTTTTGAAATAGAGTGCATCATATCCAATGCTGGAGCGATCGGTAAGAATTCCTTGAAAATGTTCCAAAAAAGGGTAGATATAAGGGCAATCGTGGGACAATATTTTTGCGCCATATCTCTCCTCCAGCTCCACGTGTGTCCACCAAAATTCGGCTAAACCGGGGTGTACACGGAAAATGAACAGATCTTTTTTTGGATGGGTGAGTAAAAGATCTAAATTTTGTTGAAGCTGGGGAGAATCCCAGCTCAAAGCGATCAAAAGGGGGTGCTCCTCTTCATTTTTGGGCAAAAAAGATTGTGCTTTTTTTTCCATCAAGCCCCTAAATTCGTGGTAGAATCGGAGACGATGATTAGGAAAATCTTTGTAGGAAAGTACCTGATCATAAATGGAAAAATCTGTGACCTTATCTGAAAAGCCGTGGTGAAAACGGATCATAAATGGTGTTTTTTGATAAAGAGCTTGATGCAAAATTTTATACCGGGCCTCATTTTTTGAAGCGCTGATGATTTGATCGATTTCTTTAATCTCTTCGAAATCCTCTAAACGGTGATAGGGAACCCATGAATAAAACTCTAAAATAGCCTCTTCTGTAAGGGAATTACAAACAACAAGGGGGATTTTTTCGTAAAAGCTGATGGGAGCTAAGTGATCAAGGTGATGGGCAAATGAGACGAAGATGCATCTAGTAGGTTTCATTGTCTTGTTCTGCTAAATCTTTTAAAAGAGGGGTTACTTTCTGTTCAATTTGATCTAAGCTATCATAAAGGTCAAATACATAGGGGAGAACCTCTTTTTTTTTGGCCCTGAGACGCTCAACTTTTTTGAAGCCTTCAGCCATATTTGGATTAAACTTTATTCCTAAGGTGTCAAGCTCAGGGTGGTCTTTGAAAAAAAAGGTCGGGGTATCAAAAAAAAGGGCGTCATAGACAACGCTAGATTCTTCAATTACAAACAATGCTCCCCTTTCCAGGTAGGGATAAACGTAAGGTGTATCGAGTTTTTCCTCATTTAATAGCTCTAAATTGATTGGATCATTGAGTTTTTTTGCATGGTATTTAACAAAAAGCTGCCAATCTTTTTCCAGGTGCTCCCTTAAGTAGTGGATATGCTCAGGTGACTCATGATCATAGGGAAAAAAAACGGCGGGATGATGGGTTGTATGGGTAAAAGGGGATTCGAGATTTTTCCCCATCGCTTCTTTTTGCTTCAAGTAATAAAGGTAACGGTAATTCCCCACGCTAACAAGAGTTCTAAAGTTGAGCGTTTGATTTAAAGAGTAAAAAATATCGATCATTTTTTTCCCTAAGACAAGGACATTTTTTTCCGATAGAATCGAACGAGTTAAATCCTGCTTACTATAACCGTGCGGTAAAAATAGGGTATGGAGTTGCTTTTTTTGCATCATCTCCTCAAGCCCAAAAAGGCGCCGGATCTTTGCTGTAGGCATGCAGGATATAAGTGTGTTTCCTTCTTTCAATAGAATTTTGCCAAGATCATTTGGTAAAACGAGGCGAACATTGACAGATGGATAAAATCTGTTTATCTTTGTTCGTATTTCTTCTTCTGTGACAAAAAGAGAAAGATGAAGGATATCGATGAGGGGGGCCAAGTGATCGATATCTTCAAAACAATTTCCGTAAATCAAACCTATAGCTGACATATTTTTAGTCTCTAACATGTCCTTCAAAACCGATCAAGAATCTTTACGAAAATGGTTTTTAGCTGCAAAAAGGGACTTGCCCTGGCGACAAAATCCGAACCCCTATAGCGTCCTTGTCTCCGAAGTAATGCTACAACAGACACGCGCTGACGTGGTCGTTGACTACTTTAAACGCTGGATGCAACAATTTCCTACTGTTATGGAGCTAGCTAAAGCACCCGTTGAATCTGTTCTCAAAGCATGGGAGGGTCTCGGGTACTACTCTAGGGCGAGAAATTTGCATGAGGCCGCAAAAAAGCTTTTAAGGGGTTTTCCAACAGATTATGATGGATGGATCGCGGTCTCTGGAATTGGACCTTATACGGCTAATGCTATATTGAGTTTTGCCTATCATCGACCGGTGATTGCAATGGATGCAAATGTTCAACGAGTATTGTCCCGATATTTTGAAACCTTTGATCTCAAATGGGCCGAACAGGAGGCGACAAGAGATTTATCTAGCAAAAATCCGCAAGAAATTGCAGAGGGACTCATTGAGTTGGGCGCTACTATTTGTGCCAAAAAACCTTTTTGCGAGTTATGCCCTCTTCAAAAGGGGTGCCGCTCTTTTTTGAACCACACAACAGAAATATATCCGGTAAAAAAAATTCTAAAAAAACCCAAATTGGTTCATAAAAAAGTTATTCTTTATCAGCATGAAGACAGATTTGGAATCTATAAGGCAAAACCTGGTGAGTTGTTTGCTGATCTCTACAGATTTTATGAGTTAGATTTAGATAAGAATACTTACCAACAATTGCTGGATGAACCTTTAGCTCATCCCTTCACAGAGGTGCGTGCGAGTGCAACTACGTATCGGTTTTTCCTTTTTCCCTGTTTAGAAAAAACCCCTCTTTTGATCAACGGACTAGAATTTTTTACCCTAAGCGAATGCTTAAAACTCCCATTTACCTCGGGGCATAGGAAAATTTTACACCAGCTAGTTGGGTTCATCGAAAAAAAAGCCCACAAAAACAGATCTGTGGGCTCGCTTTAAA
>CAXNCP010000019.1:0-7954 GCA_964200935.1 Chlamydiia bacterium
TATTGAAAAAGTTCTTCAGTTAGAAGAAGAGGGGAGTGAGTGCTGTATTCAGCTGACAGACGAGAGTGGCGCTTTTATCCATGTGGAGACAAAAAATTGCTCTAAAGAGGCTTCGAATCGGTTTTTTCAAGACATTAAAGATGTCGGATATACCTATAAACCGATGGGAAAATCGAGTTATTACTGCCCAACACACGATGTGCGTGGTGCTTTGAGTCTTTTACATGGGATGGGCTATAAGGTGATCGGGCCTCTTGGGGAAGAGGTGTTGTTTGGATCTAAAAAAGAACAGGTTCAAATATTAGAAAAAAATTCATTGAGGGTGAGTACAACCTTTCATGTGTCCGGTAATACCTTTCACCTTACCGATGCCTTAGATGCTCATAGTAGGGGGAGGGTGATTTTAAAAAGCGCTTCGAAATGTCTATTTTTAGACATGGAGGAGCTCGATCTTTTTCAAGCAGTACCCCATAAAGTAGAAAAAAACCAACTGGTTTTCCAGCGCTACTGGGCCCCTGAGATATTATCTCGTCTTGATGAGAAAGGGGTCGACGGGCTTGTAGAGTTGAGACAGGTCGAAGTGACGAATGAGTTCGACGGATCCCTATTCCCCTTTCAACAAGATGGGCTCAACTGGCTCATGTTTCAATATGCTAATGGATTTACAGCTCTTTTAGCGGATGAAATGGGCCTTGGAAAAACGGTGCAAGCGATCGCTTTTTTAAGTGTAGTTTTAGCTAAAAAAGATGCTCTGATTGTCGCCCCATTGACGCTCCTTTCACAGTGGAAAAAGGAAATTGAAAAATTCAATCCCACTTTGAAAGTACACATTTATGACAAAAAAAATGGGTCAGTATTATCAGGGGTAACACTCATTTCCTATCAGATGTTGCGCTCTTCTATAGAAAAGATAGAAAAACATTCATTCGAAGTATTGATTCTTGATGAAGCTCAAGGTCTAAGGAATCGTAAAACAAAAGGGCATGAAGCGGTCGGCCGAGTAGATGCTACCTTCAAAATCGCCCTATCTGGTACGCCAATTGAAAATCATGTATTAGACCTTGTGAACCTATTTTCAATTTTGTTGCCTGAATTGATCCAAGAGATCGATGTGAAAGATTTAAACCGGATAAAAACGGTTACAAAGCCATTCATTTTGCGGCGCCTCAAAAAAGATGTTTTGAAAGAAATGCCCGAAAAAATGGAGCAACTGATTTATGTTGATCTCTACTCTGAGCAAAAAGAGGCGTATGATGGTTTAAAAAAGATCTTTGTGGAGCAGATGCGTGAGGATGCATCCCATATTTTTGCATTGATGACAAAACTCAGACAGCATGTACTCAGCCCCAAGCTGATCGATGAAAATTTACCTTCTGCCAAGTTAGATCTTGTTCTAGACGATCTGATGGAACTTGTAGAAAATGGGCAAAAGGTCCTCTTATTTTCCCATTTTGCGTCCCTGCTCCATATTTTAGAAGATGAACTGAAGGGGCTAAAAATGCCCTATTTTTATCTGGACGGACAAACAAAGCGCCGGGATCTTGTTGTGGATGCTTTCAAAAAGCACGAGGGTGGGTGTGTATTCCTGATGACTCTCAAGACTGGGGGTGTCGGTTTAAATCTTGTCGAGGCAGATACGGTGATGATTTTTGAGCCCTGGTGGAATCCACAACTTGAAAATCAGGCTATAGATCGTGCCCACAGGGTAGGGCGTGAAAAGTCCCTCTCGGCACGAAGATACATTGTTTTGAATACAATCGAAGAACATATTGAAGAGATTAAAAAAGAGAAGAAAGAGCTAGCCGAGCAAATGATTGAAGAGGGGGAAGTTTCACAAGAAGTTCTGAAGGAACTTTTAGAGCGATTACTCTAGATTTTTCCTTTTGCGTATAAGTTCAACAGCCGCAATTTTCAATGACTCGATCCCTTCATCAAATCCGAGCTCTTTCAACAAGTCATTGAGGTGATTGAATTCGGCTACTAGCTGGTCATTCATCGATTCGAGAATGGCAATCTTTTTTTCTGCTTCTTCGTCCATAACCCACGTGCCCCCTAAATGAGGTGGTTTTTTAAAGAAGAGTGGGGGCTCTCTTCCTCTTATCTTATATATAACATTTTTTATAAAAAAGTATTAGAAAAAACGCTAAACACTATCTTTCATGGACTTATAAAAGAAAAAGGGCCCGGTGAGGACCCTTTTTTGTTCGAAAAAAGCTTGAGCTAGATTCTAGAAACCTTCGTTGCTGGCCAACATTTCGAGTCTGCCATTGAGGTCGTCGAAGCGAGGCTTGGAGACCTTGGCACCTTGGAAGAACCAGGTAGTTTTAGCCACCCCATCGACATAAATGATGCTGGAGCCGTGCTTTTTGTTGTAAGCCCAGTTGGTCTCCTCGATCATCGTCTCGCCATCTACATAACGTTTTGCAATCCCGTGTTTAACCCCCTGCTTATAAGGGATCTCCTCGTATTTGCACCCGTTTTGGAATTTTGTAACAACACCGTCTAGAAGACCACTATGCCAAAATTCTACAATCAAAGGCTCTCCAGTATAGGCAAATTGTTGGCGCTTTCCTTCAAGTTCCCCATTTTCAAAAGAGGCGATCAGTTTCGGGGTACCATTTGTATGGAACTCTTCGACGTAAACGGTCTCGGTGTTACGGACTACTTCTTTGGCCAGAAGATCCCCGTAGACGTTGCGGATCGTTTTTTGACCTGACCCTTCCTCAATACGTGATTCAACCTCATTTTGCGGATTGTAGTATTCCGCAGAAATCAATACCGATCCACTGTAGTCTTCTTGTGAACGGGGGCTACCGGAGTGGTACCATGTGGTCACTTTAGTTTCAGTAGGTGAAGCAAAAATTTCTTCCATGCTTGGAACACCACGCACGGAGTAGGTCACACGACGTTTGAGCTCCCCTTTAGCATAAACCTCAAGATGATTTAAGGTTTGGCTGTGCGGATATGTTACCGTTCTTGGACCATGAAGACGACCCTCTTCAAAAGTTTCCGCAACTGTCACACCATTTTTAAGAGTTGTAAGTACTTGTCCCGGATACTCATGACCTACCCAATCCTCGTAGGAAACATCGTAACCATATTTGTGGATATAACGTTGCGCGATCACCTCTGATTCTTTATTTGATCCGCAAGATGCCAAAAGTATGAAGGCAAGTGCAGTCAAAGTAAAACGGCGGTTCATCTAAAACCTCATCATAATAGTTAGTTTGAAGAATGCTTGAAAGTCTTTATTTTCTTCAAGAGTTGATTTCATGATGGAGCTTATTCAAGAACTCACTCATCTTTTCTTCAACCTCATCTTGGGTCAAGGAGCGTTCCTGGGAGCGAAAAACCCAGTGCATCGTTACATTATGCAATTTTGCAGCAGGGTCTGGATCATAGATCCCCTTGAGGCTATACGATTGTAAAAGAGGGGGTCGATGCTGCGCAATCAACGCCTCTAAAAATCCATAGCTAATCGATTTGTTGAGCGATAAAGTTGTATCCCGCTCAATCGAGGGGTAATTGGAAATGGGCGCAATATGGAAAGCTTTTGGGGTGTTGTGCATCAGCGTATCCAGCGAAATTTCTCCAAAAAGGACCCTTTTTTTGATGCCAAATTTCTTCAATAGGGCGGGATGTACCTCGCCAATCGCCCCGAGGCACTGACCTCGAACCTCTATTGAGCCTTGTCGATGTGGATGCAAATGGGGAAGATTGGAGACAATCAGTTTATTTTCACCTATGTGCAACTGGTGGAAAAGGGTTTCAAAAGCACCCTTGAGGTCTAGAAAATCGAATCTTTCGTTTTCAAGGGTGATGCTGATCATCGTTTGCTCTTTAAAATGGGCACCCTCTTTATAGTAGACGGTTCCAATCTCAAAACCCTCGAGTTCGTGCATGTGGTGGTTTTGATTGTGTAGCACCGATTCAAGAGCACCATAAAGATGGGTAGTCCTCAAAATAGAGCGATCAGAGAGGGCGTTTTTCACCTCGATGCTATCATTTGGGCTCAAAAGATGCTCTTTGTTGATCAGTGAAGGGGTCATCATTTCGGTCAGCCCCTGCTGCAACATTTTTTTACGAACCAATCGTTTGAACTCTACATGCGCATCTTGTGGTATCTGGATAAGCGGAATATGGGCTTGACCTTCAATGAGACGGTTAAAACCTAAGATTTTGATCACCTCTTCAACGAGATCGATCTCCTCTAAAAGATCGGTCCGATACATCGGCATTTCAACTTGAATTCTCACCGCGTCAGATTCCAAAATTTTGGCGTCGATACGGCGCATCACCTCTTTCAATTCATCCAGGTGTGTCTTTATCCCCAGCAAGGATTCCACACGCTTTAAGTGTAATATTGCCGTGTGGGGTTTTTGCTTTGAGGACATCAGCAGAGCCGTGTGCGAAGCGGCCCCTTTTCCGTGATGTACGATCAGGCTTGTCGCTAAATTTAACGCCAGCTCTACCATTTCCGGGTCGGTCTGATTTTCAAAACGTTGAGAGGACGGGGTGGACAACTTCATCCCTTTTGAGGTGCGGCGGATACATGTGGAAGAAAATTGGGCCGATTCTAATAGGATATTGGAAGTTTCTAAAGATACGGCGCTCTCTTTTGATCCTATGACGCCGGCAACCGCCTCTATGCGACCTTTAGAGGTGATCAATAAAGCGTTTGGGGGTACCTCTACCTGAGTATCCAGCAGTGTAGTGAAGGGGGTTTTCTTTGAGGAAAGTTCCACATGAAGAGGGCCTTGAAGCTGATCTTCATCAAACGCATGGAGGGGTTGACCTAAAGCAAGCTGCACATAATTTGTCACATCAACGATCAAATTTTTGGGTTGCATGCCGCATGCTTTTAATCGGCGCTGCATCCAATCGGGGGAATCGCCGTTTTGAATACCGCGGATCGAGCGCAAACGATATTGAGGTACATAGTCTTTGGTGTTCGGCTCGATTGTGACCTTTGGCGCTTCTAGCATCTCCTGGAATGGGTGAATTTTGGGATGCTTGACCTCAAGATCATAAAGCTGTTTTAAGAAACGGGCTACCCCGATCATCGATCTTGTGTATCCAAGGTCAGGGGTTTGGCTGACCTCTAAGTGGGTGTGATCAAAAGCGTCTACTTCCAGGCCACAGTTGGTCATCAGTTCCGCCATGTTTTCTAACGAGACATTTTCAATGTCTACGAATTCTTTTAACCAATCTAGAGGTACTTTCATATGATCAAAGAGTGTAATCCTTTTCGTTTTTTCGCTCAAATGGTATACATCTATTTTTGTAAATGGAAGAAAATCGGTTTCCGACAAAGCTTTTGACTGCACTCATTTTGTCTTTGACGTTCAATGTTGTGTTCATAGCTACCCAAGTTTTGAAAGCTTGGGAAAAAAAAGAGTTGATGACGGTCGTCCAGCTGGTCGACCCGATCATCGACGCTAGAAAAGAGCGGGGAATCGGAGGCGAAACCCTCAAACAGTTTTTTTCCATGTCGTACGATCAACTCAAGCAAGAATTAAACCGCACCGAGCATGTCGAAAGTGGCTTTCGCCGACAGGATCTTGCTCTTGGACTTTTGACCCAATTCCACTATTTTCCGATCGATCGAGTCTTGGTCCAAGCGGACCTCCAAAAAAGGGAAATATTTTTTGATAATCAAGGGGGTGAAAGGATCGGGCTCCATCTTTTTTCGGGTCTCAAAGACTTCCATTTTGACGCGGTGCGCCACTTTTTTGAGACAGAGGCTTGGCCTCTATCCACTGAGGGGCTCATTTTTGAGCTCAAAAGACAGGGGGAAAAGGCTCCCGAATCGCTCAAAAAGGGACTTTTTGCGACAGGGGAATTCCAACGGTTACAAAGGGTATTTGAGGCGTCCAAAGTTGTTATGGAGCCGGAAACCATTCTATCGGTTTTATTGCTCTCAGATGAGTGCGATTTATATTCTATTCGCTCGCTCAAAACCCTCTTGAAACCGCTATTAGAAAAGCGATCAAAAAACGTCGCCTCGCTCTATTTTTGGATCGAGCCCGATCTTATTTCTTTGACAGATCCTGAGGTTTTGGATCTTTTGGACGTGGTCTCACTCGATCAGGCTTGGGTGCAGGAGGGGATAAAAAAGCTCACCACAAGTCCAAGGAGCGATGAGGTGCAAAAAAAGGCGATGAGATGCCTTGAAACGGCTACAGCCCAGGAGCCGGTAAAAAATGTTGAAACTAAAAAAATCTTTCACAGGGTGGAGCCCAAAGAGACCCTTTGGCAAATCGCCCGAAAATATGGGGTGAGTGTGGAGGAGATCGCCCAGCTCAACCATATTTCTCAAGGTCAGGTTTTGTCGGTTGGAAAGGAATTGGAGATCCCCTCCTCCTCCACCAGGTCGATACCTCCCGGATGAAACGGATGACATTTCAAAAGGCGTTTTGTTCCAAGCCACAGGCCCTGGAGCAGCCCTTTTTTTTGGATGGCTTCAGCCATGTAATCGGAACAGGAGGGGTAAAAACGGCACACTTTAGGTTTCATCGGGTCGATGAAACGCTTATAGAAGCCTATGAGCCCCAGAGCAATAAAAGTATTGCCCATAATTAGAGTTTGGATTAACCTTCTACCAACACTTTTTGTTTTCATCGCGCAGGTGGTGGAATGGTAGACACGCAACTTTGAGGTGGTTGTGGGAGAAATCCTGTGGAGGTTCGAGTCCTCTTCTGCGCAAATTCTAATTTTTTCTTTCTTTTTCCGGAACAAATTCATAGGTTTCATCAAACGTCTCATCGATAGATTTCAGCTGTTCATCTGTAATCGTTAGCAACTCTATCTCTTGAAACGACTTTATCAGTGCAAGTGTGGCCAAAAGCTCTTCATCATGGTTGAGATGCCCCTCATGCAACAAAATTTTTGCTAGAAAAACGGCCAAGAGCCCTTTTTTATTTTCCATATGGGGGAGTACCTTCAAAAAGGCCGAGAGTAGAGCAAAAAGTGCCGGTGCCGGTTTATAGGCCATTTGGCTTTTCAAAATGTAATGGATCAGTTTGAACGCCGTCTCGATCGATTCAAGCGTTTGTCGGATCTCATGGTGACTTGCGATCTGTTTTGCATCCACAAGATTGAAGAAATTTTTTCTTTTTTGCAGGGTGAATTCCCCTTCAAAAAGGGGGGGGAGAAGCTCCCTTTTTTTGATTTTGCTCATTAAAGAGACCAGCCCGAGCTCTTGTGTGAAAAGGGTGTGGATCTCATGCGTGTCGTTATAGCGGATTACTTTGAGGATGATCCCTGCAGTCTTGATGGTCATCCCTCTATATTACCCAAAAGGGGGATTCGGATACAATCTCGGTAAATGAGAAGGCTCTCTATTTTACCCACCTATTTTAAGGTCTGGACGAATTGGTTGACTTTATCAAAGCGTATCTTCTAAAATTAAGCCCGTTCGAACAAAAAAATTCTTGAATGCACCGGTAGCTCAACCGGATAGAGTACCTGGCTTCGAACCAGGTGGTTGGGGGTTCAAGTCCCTCCCGGTGCAGTTTTTTCCTATGATCGTATAAATATGAATACAACCTCTTTGGAACTAAATCCTTCTTTACAAACTCCTTTAATCGACATCTTTTCATTGACCCGAAAAGAGTATGTAGAAGAGGTATACAGTCGGTTAAATAAGGGAAAAGAGATCGCCCAAGAGGTCTATTCTTGTTGGTTCAAAGAGGGGAAAAAGCTCGAAACTGGTTCTGTACTACCGACAGCTAGAAAACTTCTTGAGCGGATACTAGAGATCACCGATTTTACAATACAGTCCACGTTTACCCAGCAAGTTTCCAAATGGATCCAGACTTTTAGTGATGGTTTACAAACCGAAAGTGTCGAAATTGCAATGGAGTTTGGCTACACCCTCTGCTTGTCCTCACAAGTGGGTTGTAAGATGGGGTGCGCTTTTTGTGAAACGGGACGACTGGGCCTCATTCGCAAC
>CAXNCP010000020.1:0-7832 GCA_964200935.1 Chlamydiia bacterium
CAGCGCTCAAATTAGCGGGACATTCTCATAAAGAGGTGTTTGTTTTCGGCAACCATTCCCCCACGATTTTCGTGCATGGTGCTTCAAGTGAGATCAACGAGTTTGTGCGCAAACGGGGTGCCGATGTGATCAAAGCACGCGGAATGTCATCGCAAGCTTCGGCTGCAAAAGCGGTGGTGGATCACTTGGATGATTGGATGTCTCATGAGGATCGTCATTATAGCGCTGCGATCTATTCTGAAAATAACCCTTACGGTGTCGATGAGGACCTTGTTTTTTCATTTCCCTTTTCCAACAAAAAGGGTATTTTGAAATTACCCTTGAGCGACTTGGAACAGGGGATGTTGAAATTGACCGAAGACGAGATGCTGAAGGAGCGACAGATCGCATGCACGATACCCTTTTCGAACTGACCGAAGATCATCTTTTGGAGGGCCCAAGATCGATTCCAATGGGCTATTGCGGAACCTCTCATGTAGATCTAGACCAAGGACTCATGTATTTTGGTCAACCGGTGGAGAATTTCATCGATACCCCCTTAGACGAGCTTGTAGAGCGATTTTTAGGGCAAATTCCTTTCTACAATCTCAAGGAGGAGACCAAGGTGCTGGTCGACCAGATCGATCGCCATTTGGACCCTATGGAGCAACTCCATCAGGCGATCGAGATTTTGTCGGTAGAAGAAAAAAAAGAGACTTTTTTTGATCAGCTTCAGGTAGTGCTTGGATCAATGAAGGAAATAGCCGAACTTTTGTTTGGCCCTATGCCGATAGATCCCCTATTTTTTGCACTCCATCTTGACGAGGGGGGTGGCTCTCCACCTGCGTTTATTGCAAAGACGCTCGCCTCGAACGGATGCGATGCCTATAAGTCTATTCAGGGTTCTTTATTGAGTTTTTCTGCAAAACGGATCGGCTATGAGATGGAAAATGCTCTAAAGCAATTACAGACAATTGATTTAGAGGAGATGGATCTTTCAAGTCCTGGCAATTTCGAAGGAGAGACGTTTTACGGATACGATCTTTACCCCTTTTTGAAAGTTGACACGAGAGCCCAAATTTTTGAGAAGGCGCTTTCGGAGCGTTTCATGGATGAACCGCTCTTTCAAAAAGCGATCCTTTTAAAGCAAAAATTAGGGCGCGTACCCCATAGCCATGCTTTTTCTGGCCTTTATCTTTTTTTTCGGGGCTTTGAGGAGGTAAGACTCTACTCTGTCAGCCTCTTTTTGGCCCGGCTGATTGGGGTCGGGGCACAGCTGATCGAGGAGTCTCAAAAAACAACCCTTGAGATTCATCCCTATTACTTCTATAGGAAGAGAGAGGAGATCTAGGGATGGAACTAGAGGAGATGTTGAAAAGGGCCTATCGGGCTTCTCTTGCAAAAGAAAAAATTTTCTTAGCTTATCCGGTACTTCTTTTAGCATCTTTGATCGCTGTTTTTACATTCGCTATCCTTCATCAAGCGCACGAATGGGTCATTTTTGGTGCAATTTCAGTGCCTATTTATCTTTCCCTTGGCCTGCTGGGCTCGTTAGCTGTTTTCATTCACCGAATCTATTACCAT
Source organism: Chlamydiia bacterium (assembly GCA_964200935.1). Lineage (GTDB taxonomy): Bacteria > Chlamydiota > Chlamydiia > Chlamydiales > RGXB01 > RGXB01. Next base: position 1,564 of record CAXNCP010000020.1, read on the forward strand.
GAATTGAGAGGGGAGACGGTCAACTATAGGGACATACTAAAAGCATCCCTAAATAGGATGTTAAATGGTATTTTTCTGGCTCTACCCCTTATCATCACCCATGTAAGCCTCTGGCTTTTGATGGGTCTGTTTTACCTGCTACAAGGTATACCCTACTTTGGTCCCGTATTCGCCGTGGTTTTCGCTATGTTCCCTTTTGCGTTTATGATGGCGATGGGCCTACTTCCGTTGATCTCTTTATTTGCCCTGTTTTATGGTTCCAGCTTTTTTGCGTTCGATTTGAACCTGGATTTTTCCCATTTTAAAGAGAGGCCCTCTTTGGTTTTGGGTCATTTTATGTGTGCCTTACTCCCTTTGCTTTTGGGGACAACTTTCTTAGGGGCGGTCTATTGGTTGACAATGACCCTTTTCGGGGTAGAAAACAATGTGGTTGCTATCTCTTTGCAAAGACTTTTTTTACTGCTCCCGTTTTCTTTTTATTTAACCCCTTTCGTGTTATTCTTTTTCCACTTTGGATTGGAAAGTTATAGATCATTCATCAAAAAAGGATAGTTTTTTTGTCGCCGGTAGGGGATTTGGCGGGCTGGCTATCGCCTATTTTTTGAAAAAAAGATTTCCTAAAAAAAATGTGATCCTTTTTGATCCGCACCCTCTGGGCCAATCTGCATCCGGTGCAGCCTCGGGTTTACTGGAACCTATTGGAGGTCGCCTGGCGATCCGCTCCCCTTTAGCAACAGAGGGGCTAAGGGCAACCAGGTCGCTTCTAGAAACTGTCAGCCAATTTTTAGGAAAAAAAGTATTCTTTGAGGGTGGGGTCTTACACACTCCGATCGATCAGAAACAGCGATCTCTTTTTTTGAAAAAAGTGGAAGAGTTTCCAGATCAATTTGGATGGACTCAAGAGGGGGAGCTCCTTGTTAAGGAGGGGGTGAATGTCTTTTCAAAGGCCTACCTGGAGGGGCTCTTTTCGTTGGTTGAAAGCATGGGTGTAGAGTTTTGCCCATCAAACGTACCCATCGATCCGGAAATCAGGATGATTTTTATGTGTGTTGGTTCTGGGATTCAAGAAATATTGCCCGATGCATTTCGGTTTACCCGCGGTCAGGCGATGCAGGTAAAAAAACAAAATACCACCTTCGATTTGCCAAAAGTACATAAAGGATATGTAGCGCTTGATTTGGACCCTTCGATTTACCACGTGGGTTCGACCTACGAAAGGGATAACCTCCATTTGCCACCAGATGAGGCAAGCGCCCTTGTCGAGTTGAGAGAAAGAAATCGGGAGCTATACAGTGAGATTGATCAACTAGAGGTGGTTGAGGTCCGCTCGGGCACAAGGGTATTTTGTAAAGATGAAACTCGATTGCCTAAGATTGTTCAGATTGCCGCTAATCAGGTAGCGCTCAGTGGATTTGGATCAAAGGGGCTATTGTACCATGCCCTGTACGCAAAAAAAGTGGTCGATGATTGGAGTTTTTAAATTTCTTACCAACGATCGCCCCTGTTTTTATCGATCAAAAGATCAATATACGGGATGAATAAAATTGTTTTTTTATGTTAGGTTGAGCCTATGATGAAGGCCACATTTACTCTTTTAGGCGTTGGAACTTCCTCGGGTGTACCCAGGGTCGGATGCAATTGCTCTGTCTGCCATGACTTAAAGCCGAATTCAAAAAACTTCAGGCAAAGGGTTGCAGCGCTCCTAGAGATTGATGGGAAAAAATTGCTGATTGATGCGGGACCTGATATCCGTAATCAGCTTTTGCAAAATAAGGTTGAAAGGATCGATGCACTCCTCTTAACCCACAACCATTTTGACCATATTGCCGGGATAGACGATGTGAAATGGGCCACAAATTATCGACAAGAATCGATACCGATTTTTGCCAATCGCCCCACTATAATCGATCTAAAAAAAAGGATCGGATACCTTCTAAAACCGGTAGCTATGGGTGTTTTGCCCCCCTTTTATCTTCGGGAGATCAAAAAATGGGATGTATTGGAATTCGACAACGTAAAAATTCATACCCTTCACTACTCCCAACAAAATGAGGGGCACTCTCGGCCCACTCAAGTTTGTGGATTTCGGATAGGGAATCTGGCTTTTTTGACAGACATCAAACAGTATGACTCGCGCCTCATTCGTGCGCTTAAAGGTGTAGAGACTTTAATCGTGGGGGCCATTCGGGATGGGGAATCGGTTGCCCACTTTACTTTTGATGAAGCGCATCAATTCAGCAGGTTGGTCAAAGCAAAAAAAAACGGTCTTCATCCATCTCGATCATACTGTAGATTACAGCTTGGCCTCAAAGCGATTGCCCCCCAATGTTGAATTGGGCTATGATGGGTGGAAAATTGAGATCGATGGATAGCTGTTTTGAAAACAGCCCCTTCTAGAGAATAGATCATGACAAAAATTATGAAAAAAGCGCTCCTTGTGGGTGCTTATAGCGGATCGAGTGGCAAACACGCTTGCTTGGAGTCTTTAAAAGAGCTTGAGGCCCTTGGGGAGACCTATGGCTTTACCGAATTCGGACATGAGGCTTGCCCGATCAAAAAAATCGATGCTGCAACCTACATTGGAGAGGGGAAAGTTCAAGAGCTCCATGGGATCATGGCAGCAGCCTCTTTTGATGTACTGATTTTTGACGAGGAGATTTCTCCTAACCAGCAGCGCAACATAGAAGAGATCATTAAAAAGCCGGTGATTGATCGAACCGGATTGATCATTGAGGTATTTGCTCAACGGGCCCACACCAAAGAGGCGAGGCTGCAGATCGAATCGGCAAAGATTCGGTATGAGTTGCCCCGTTTGAAGCGGTTATGGACCCACCTTTCTCGTCAAAGAACCGGCAGCGGCGGCGGCGGAGGTGGCGGCGGCTACCTTAAAGGGGAGGGGGAAAAGCAGATCGAGATCGATCGGAGGATTTTGGATAGGCGTCTGGTCGGTGTGGAGCAAGAGATCAAAGAGGTGAGAGCTCATAGAGCTTTGCAACGGCAGCAAAGGATCCGCTCCAGCGTACCGACATTCGCGATCGTCGGATACACCAATGCCGGAAAGTCGAGCTTGCTCAACAGTTTGACCGATGCGAATGTCTTATCCGAAAACAAACTTTTTGCAACTTTGGATACAACAACCAGACGCTTTCAGCTCCCCAATCACCAAAACGTCCTATTGATCGATACCGTCGGATTTATCCGTAAGCTACCCCATAAATTGATCGACGCATTCCGCAGCACTCTGGAGGAGTCGGTCTACACCGATATCTTGTTGCATGTTGTCGATGCCTCACATCCGGAGGCTCTGGAGCAGGCTATGGAATCGATCCATGTTCTGGAAGAAATTGGGGCAAAAAATAAACCGGTCATTACCGTCATCAATAAAATAGATAAAGTAGAAGACATGAAAATTGTCGATGAACTTTGTTACCGTTACTCCCATACCGTCGTGATTTCTACAGTCACACGACAAGGATACGAAAGGCTCTTTGAATTGATGACTGAGATGATCCAATCGCTACGCAAAGTGATGGAGCTCAGGATACCTCAAAGTCATTACCATGTCGCATCCGAGTTGATGAAAGAGGGGAGGGTTCTAGAGACCGAGTATGAGGGGAATGATATCCTATTGACGATTGAGATCCCGCAGAATATAGAGTACAAGGCGCTCCCCTATAAAAAGGGTTAAAAATGGCTAGATCCTTTAAGTGGAACGATGATCTTTTTTTTTCTCAAAAGCTTAGCGAAACCGAGCTTTTAGCTTATTTTCTATCTAGGAAGGAAAAAAGGGGGGATGGTTTGGAGCAAGCGACGAAATTGATAAAAACTTTCGGCTCGATCGATGAAGTTTTAAAATCTTCGCCCTACCGGATGCTCCAAGTCCCAAACCTATCAAAACAGACAATCCATCGGCTGATAAAACTCCAAGAGCTCAATAAAAGGGTTTATGGAAAAAAATTGGGGGAGGTTTTAGATGGGCCAAAAAAAGTTTTTGAGATTTCTCAATCCGATTTTGTAGGAACAAAAGGGGAGCGCTGTCTTGTTTTAGGCCGTTCAAAGGACAAAAAATTGATTCTGAAGACCTTTGTGGCCTTTGGTGATGCCTCCGTGGTGAGCTGTTCGGTCAAAGAATTATTCAAACCCCTTTTGATCCACGATGTGGATGAGATGATCGTTTTGCATAACCATTTAGACCAGCCGGTTGCCCCATCTAAGGCCGATTTGATTGCGACAGATCGGATTTTGGAGGCGGCCCAAATTTTAGAGGTAACGCTTGTAGATCATTTGATTGTTCACGAAAGAAGCTATCTTTCATTTTATGAATTAGGCTATCTTCCTACAAGGGAGTGTTACTAATGCCACTATTCGATCCGGCAATGCTCGATGAGCTCAAAAAGAAAATAGACATTGTGGATGTGATGTCCCCTTATGTTCAGTTTCAAAAAGCTCAAGGGGGATTCAAGGCACTTTGTCCGTTTCATTTTGAACATACCCCCTCCTTTGTCGTCCATCGAAAGGATATGCACTACCACTGTTTTGGATGTGGAGCCCATGGAGATGCGATCAGTTTTTTAACCCAACACCTCAAAGTCTCTTTTCAGGAGGCGGTTCAAACTCTAGCGGAACGGTTTGGGGTCGAGATTCGCTATGTTGAAGAGGTACAGAAAGGGCCAAGCATTTTACCGCTCAAGCAGGCGATGAAAGAGCTCAATCGATTTTACCACTTTTGCCTACAGCACACACCCGATGGGCAAAGAGCGCTCGGCTATCTTTACGATCGGGGGATGGATCAAAGCTTCATCAAGCTTTTTGAAATGGGATATGCCCCTAAAGATTTGAGGCTCTTCGAGGGATGGATCCAAGATTTTAAAATTGATATTACCGCGTTGACCGAGTCGGGAGCGCTTAAGGGGAGGGGATTGATCCCATTTTTCTCAGATAGGATTACGATCCCGATCAAAGACACGCATGGGAACGTTTTAGGATTTACCGCACGCCGTTTTTTGGAAGGGGATACCGGACCTAAATACATCAACACTAAAGAGACCCCGTTATTTAAAAAATCGCAAATTTTGTTCGGTCTTTATGAATCGAGAAAGACCATCGTAAAAGAAAAAAAGGTGCTCATAGTTGAGGGGCAGATCGACGCGATGCGTCTCATCCATGAGGGATTTGATTTTACGCTGGCGGGGCAAGGGACCGCTTTTACCGAGCAACACGTAAACCAGGTTTACGATTTAGGGGTTCAAAATGTTTTCATCGCCTTTGATGGGGATAATGCAGGGCAAACAGCTGCGTTGAAAGTCGGTCAGATGTTTCTTAAAAAGGGGATAGAGGTATTCATCCTCTCATTTGAAAAAGGGGAGGACCCTGATACTTTGATCTTAAAGAAGGGAAAAGAGACGTTCCACCAGCTTTTGGAAAAAGCGCACCCTTTTCTCGATTTTTTAAGAGATTGTGCTGTCAAAGGGAAGGATCTGACTTTGCCTGCTGTAAAAAGTGGGGTGATCAAAGACGTTGTGCAATACATTCAGGCATGGCAAGACCCGGTGATGCGTCATGAGGGGAGAAGGCGGGTTGCCGAGATGTTTGATGTTCCTGCCCACTTCATCGATTTTAAAGAAGAGCTGCAAATAGAGTCGAATGTTGAGCCCAAAAAAGAGGTTGTCGATTTAGATCTTATTTTGGAGGGAGACCTGGTCCGATGGTTGATTGTCGCACATGAATTGACCGCTTCTATTGCAGTGAAGAATTTGACCAAAGATGATTTGAAGCATCCGGGAATGAGCCAATTGTACGAACTTTTGCTCGCCCATAAAGGGGATCTTATCTCTGTTCTGGCCACAACCAACTCTGAGAAGTTGCAGTCTTATATCGATATGATTTTGTCTAAGAAAATTCCCATCGAGCGGGCCGAAAATCTGATGATCGAGACAACGCGAAAAATTCTTGAGAGAAATTGGCTTGAAAAAAGGGAGGCGATCATCCGTAAAATGCAGATCCACTCGCATGACGAAGCCCTTCTTGAGTCTTTGGCGAAGGAATTTGATCAGATCAAATCTCATCGCCCCCTTGTCCAATAGTTTAAACAATAAAAAACATCTGCTAGCTTTGATTGATAGTTAATTCAACATTAGGTAATTTTTAAAATTAACTATTATCACCATATCAAAAAATGCTTCGAATTATTTTTACCGCCTATGTTTTAGCGGGATCTCAGCTTTTTTCGCTCATTGAAATCGATAAAATCTACCGCCAAGAAATCTATT
>CAXNCP010000021.1:0-7830 GCA_964200935.1 Chlamydiia bacterium
CAGCTTCAAAGTCAAAATTTGGTTTGGATAAGCGGTTACCTACGATGGTGTCTCCGTGATCATCCAAAGAGATCTTCTCCCGATGGGCCTCATCTTTTGCTTTTTCAACGAGCTTTTTGACCAGTTTTTTCTCTTCTTTTCTCTCTTCACTCATGTAAGTAGCCTTGATAAAATTCGTTTTAAAAAGCACGCAGTTGTTGCAGCCTAAAAAGCTTCAGCGTTATTGAAATAATACCCCTGTTCATCTTTTTTTTGAAAAAGAATGAGAAGATTTATCGATTAAATTCTGCCATGAGCTAATCTAAATTCAACTTTAAAAGCGTGGCCCACAAAAGGGGCTATCGTGCACCATTTTTATTTTTGGTTTGGAAGGGGATAGAACGATGTTGGCTAAAATGATTCAGGAAAATGGATTTTTGAAATGGTCTTTTCAAGCGCTATACGTCGCCAGCATTTTGCTTTTTGTGAACGAGTTAAGATTTTTTCAAAACTGTCGAGCTGTGGCACAAGAATTTGTAGATGCAACAAAAGGGCTTGTTTTATTTGAAATGCCACAAAAGGATTTCGAGGGTTTTTTAAATGAGACAAAGCCAAGTTTAGAAAGTTATATTCTCAATACCGCGTCCGACTCAGGATTACCGGTGCTCGACATACAGACAGATGCTGTGAGCGGGAGCTTCTTTAAACTAGAAAATGCAAAGAGGATCAAAACTCGAGTGTTAAAAGGTGCCGTTGAAAATCTGGAGTATCAAAAGGCGAAGCAAGTGTACTTTGCAAGCCCATCGGCGACAGCTATCGTTTTGAAAAAAGGGAATTTTCAACCCGTATCGAAAAAAGAAGCATTTAAAAAAATCGGGATGACCCTTTTTCAAGAGGCCTTTTTATTTCAAAAGCTAGGATTGAAGGGGAGCGTCATTTTTGGAATGTTTTTTATCCTTTTGAATGCCCTATTTGCCCTGCAAAACCGTCATGGATTGTCCGGAATCATGAATTTGCGCTTTTTTGGTGTGCCGACAAAAACGCTATTGCCCCTTGTAATTGCCAAAAACGGGCTACTATTAGTCCTCTCTTTTTGTCTAGTAGGTTTGTTTTTTTCCTTTTTTGGTCTCTCGCTCTCTTTTTACGTATATTTTTTGAGCTTCACCATGGCAATTTTGATGAGCGCATTTTGGACATTATGGGGAGCCAAAAGATCTCAAAAAATTTATTTATAATATTATTTATTTTTGAATGCAGAATAAAGGGGATTGATTACAATTGGAAGCGATGCAAATTTTTGATCCAATTCACAATTTTATCCTCTTCAATCCGCTGGAAGCAGAATTACTTAGCCATCCACTCATAGAAAGATTGCGGCACATTTACCAGATGGGCCCCGCTTTCCATGTCTATCCAGGTGGCACCCATAGCCGATTTACCCATACGATCGGGGTGATGCATGTGGCTACGGAGATTTATGATAACATCGTATCCCAAAATGGGATTCAAGAGGATGTTGAGTATCTACGAGAGGTGGTGCGGATGGGTGCTCTTCTACACGACGTAGGGCATTACCCCCTTTCCCACACTGTTGAGCTATTCCTTTCTAAACATGAAAAAATGGTCGAAAAAATCTTTGACTCAGGCTTATTAGAATATTTTTTCTCAAAAGTAGCCGAAAAATATGGGAAAAAGACCGATCAAACGATCCGGTTGATCCGTGCCATTGCCCTTGGGGAGCCCACCGATCTCCCGTTTTTAAGCCAACTGATCGCTAATCCCCATTTCGGTGCAGATAGGATCGATTATCTTTTAAGGGACTCGCTCTTCACAGGCTTGAGCTACGGCAAAATCGATGTCCATCAACTGATCCGCTCAATACGTATATCGAAAAATGGGACTCTGGAAGTCTCAAGCGCAGGGATTCCGTCCGTAGAGGCGCTTCTTCTTGCCCGCCATTGGATGCATGAGCGGCTCTACCAGCATCCGAGAGTGCGCGCTTTTGCCTACCACTATGCCTGTGTGATCGAAAAAGTCCTGTTAGAGGAAAACGCTCTGGAGGATCTTAACGCCTTTATTAGAATCAACGACCATGCAATTTTTCAAGCCCTTAGTCGATTCAAAGAGCATGAGGAGGCTATCTTAGATGTCTCCAAAAGGGTGATAGCAGAAAAAGCCCCTATCACGGAATTACAAAAATACCAAGACCTTTTAGGGGAGCAAAAACCGCTGTTCATTCACATACTCCCGTCAGCTGCCCAACAAACTTTTGAAGGTACTAGGATAAGAATCGAAAAAGAAGAGACGTTTTGGGTCTATATGAGGCCTAAAGAAACTGTATTTACAAACTGAACCGGGCACTTAAAAAATCATGTTCACCGCACTGAAAGAAGAGTTTCGAAATTATAGGGGATTTGAGTTCTCTTTTATTATATTAGCCATGCTCTCAAGTTTTTTGATCACGGCTGAAGCTTCGATCACAAAACCGATAGCCCACTCCCTTTTTATGGAGGCTTTTGGTGTCCAGTTTTTCCCTTATGTTTGGATTGCGGTGATTCCGGCCAGTTTTTTAGTGGTAACACTCTATAACATGCTTGTGGTAAAAATCGGCTGCTTCAGGATGCTGTTTTTAACCGTATTGGCAGGGGCGATCGTCAATATTACAACAGCCTCTTTAGTGCATGAATTCCAATCCTGGCCCTTCTTTTTTTACATTTGGAAGGATATTTATATCATGCTGATGTTTCAGCAGCTCTGGTCGGTGATCAACTCCACGGTCAATATTGCTAAAGCCCGATATCTTTATGGGCTTTTCTTTGGATTTGGTGGATTAGGATCGATGTTGGCAAGCATGATACCCGGTTTCTTGGCGATGAGGGTGGGCACAGAAAAGTTGCTCTACTTTTCTATCCCTTTCTTCTTTTTACTCTTACTTGCCTACTACTTTTTGATGCGCGCGAGGCGCCAGATCGAGCACGTGGAAAAGATCGCTTTTTCTGAAAATCGTGTATCCGATTTTTACGAGGGGATTTCTCTCATCAAAAACTCATCCCTTTTACGTTTTATTTTACTTATAGTTGTTTCGATCCAAGCTGTATCTACCTTGCTTGATTATCAATTCAACATCTATGTTTCCAGTTTTCTTACGACCACCAACGAACGTACCGCCTATTTTGGATGGTTTTTCGGTGTGGTCAATATCGTCAATGTGACGCTGCAGCTTTTTGGCTCATTTTTTCTGATCGAGTTGATAGGTTTGAAGCGTTCCCATCTAAGCATACCCGTATTCTTAGCCAGCTCCCTCCTCGGTTTTTTGGTTTTTCCCTCTTTCGGACTGATCGCCTTTACCTACGGCTCTATCAAAGCGTTAGATTATTCGATTTTTGGGGTGATCAAAGAGATGTTATACATCCCTTTGAGTATCGATCAAAAATTCAAAGCCAAAGCGGTGATCGATGTATTCATGTACCGCAGTGCCAAAGCGATCGCATCGCTTGCTATTTTAGTGTTGCCCCTTTGGTGGATCGATTACGTCTCTTTATCCATACTCGCCATCTGGATCACCGCGGTTGCGGCCAGGTTTCGCCATGTTCCAAATCTAGAGCCAAAATCGGCAGAAGGGATCAAAGTCGATAGGGGGGGCTGAATCTTTCCCTTTTAATAGAATTTTTTTTCTGCTATCTTTTCTACCGCTTTGATTGAAGATCCAACACCTAAAAAAACGAAAAATCTGTTGCATATGCACTTGAAAACAGTTTTTATAAAGGGGGTATCTCTTCAATTGATAAGGAACATTCATAAAACAGCTTGCACTCTAAAGAAGTGAAAAAAATTTGTAACTAGGGCCTTGAATATGGGACTGAATCGGTCGATTTTTCAACCAATCGGATATCAACATCAGACAAAAGACCAGGAATTACAGCGTCGCTATTTGCAATTTTCGAGGATATCGGATCCGTTAGACAAGTTTCTTTACCTCAATAGCATGATCGAAGAAGATCACCATTTGTTTTCAGAGTTTGCCAAAGTGCATATTCATGAGGTGTTGCCGATCGTTTATACTCCAACTATTGGGGCAGCCTGCCAAAATTTTTCGATCATTATGAATCGTTTTCGTGGACTATTCATTAGCGAGGAGACGATCAATGCTCTTCCTGAGACGCTCGAGCATCTAAAAGATGTAGAAGTTATTGTTGTGACAGACGGGGAACGTATTTTGGGTCTTGGAGATCTTGGTGTTGGTGGAATGGGCATTTCAATGGGAAAAACCCTCCTCTATTCCCTCTTTAGCGGTATTGACATCAAAAAGACCCTCCCGATTGTCCTCGATGTGGGTACCAACAATCTCGACTATCTCAACCATCCCCAGTATATGGGCGTCAAAAAACCCCGTTTAAAGGGGGCCGATTACGAGGCTTTTGTCGATAGTTTCATCAAGATGGTTAAAAAAGCGCTGCCGAATGTACTGTTACAGTGGGAGGATTTCGCCAAAGATAATGCTCGCCATCTTCTCAAAAAATACCAAGAGGAGATCGTCTCTTTCAATGATGATATTCAGGGGACTGCCGGCGTTGCGATGGCTTGCTTGCTTTCAGGTGTAAAAGAGAAGGGTTCCAAATTGGAAAATGAGAGGATCCTTTTCATCGGCGCCGGGAGTGCGAATCTGGGAATTGCCGAGCTGATTGTAGAATACCTAGAGCTTCATGGCTATGATCGTAAAAAAGCACAGCACCAAATAGCATTGTCCGATTCTAAAGGACTTGTGATTCAAAAAAGGGGAAATTTATCCTCTGATTTAGCTCCATTTGCGAAGGATTTTTCTGAAACGCATGACGTTTTGGAAATGATCCACTTATTTAAGCCTACAGTATTGATCGGCGCATCGATGCAGCCCGGAATTTTCAATCAGAAGGTGATTGAAGAGATGACCAGGTTGGCCAAAAAACCGATCATCATGGCACTGTCCAATCCAACCAGTAAGGCAGAGTGCACACTTAAAGACGCGATCGAATTTTCTGACGGTCATGCCTTGTTTGCATCGGGAAGCCCCTTTCAGCCTGTCAGCTATAAAGGGAAGATGTACCACGGCACTCAAGCGAATAATTTGTATATTTTTCCCGCTATGGGATTGATGGCGACAAGATGTCATCTGAAAAAAATTTCTTCGAAGCTTTTTGTGGAGCTGGCTATAGCGCTGAGCGAGCACCGAGGGGAGAATATTCTACTACCTCCTTTCCAAAATCTTGTCCATTTGGTGCCCCAACTAGCTGACCTTTTGGTAAAAAAAGCAAAAGATTTACAGCTTATCCGCCCCTAAAAAATCATCCATCCCAAAACCTGTCACGAGTTCCACTTTGACAGGTTTTTATTTTTTTTAAAAAACCTCCTCAACAATCTCAAATAATTCCTTGCTTTTATGTAAATTTTTGATTAATGTATCTTTAAACAATTCAAAAGAACGAGCATGGTATCTGTCCAAACATCTGCAAACAAAATAGCGAGCTGTTGGCAGGTAGTTCTTTCCAATTCCTCAAAGAAAAAAGGGAAATCTTTTTCTACGTTGATCCGTATTGTTGATGTCCATCTGCCAAAAAAATGCCTCGAATATGAGATGGGACACTACCGCTGGACGATCAAAGTTGAGGATGTAAACGCCTCGGACTCTAATGTCCAGGAGGTGGATCAGGTGTGTAGACACCAGGACCTCTATAAACTGCGCTACGAAAAAATCTTTTATGAAAAAAGTCTCTATGACCGGCGCATTTCATTCATTCGCCTTTTGCGCAAAATACCCGAAATCCTCCACTCCTTTTCAACGATAGATCTTTTTTTGGAGCCGGCAGGGGGGTTCAGGACATTAAATCCTAAAAACATTTGCGTAATATAGGTTCTAATAAAACTAAACCCATAAAAAAAAGAAATGCTCCAAGGACTTTTTCAAGATAGTTTCCGTGGATCTTTTTGGAAAGCTTGAACCCGATCCAGGCAAACGCTGTACCAAACGGGAAAATAAGTAAAAATGCAAACCAGTTAACATCATTCAGGAGTGGCAAGACCGCAATGGATGAGATAGATAGGGACAAAACGCTTGTGATTCCTAAAACACTTTTTACCGAATAACCCATCAAAAAATAAGCGACAGACGCTATTATGCCCCCACCGATACCCAAAAAAGAGGCAAGTGTGGATACGAAAAGCCCAAATAAAAATAGGGTAGCTGACTTCTGCATATTTTGTGGTACCACATCGATTTTTTTGACACTAATTCCAAAAAAAAGGGAAATCAAGATACTAAACCCGCCAAAAAAGCCCCTCAACAATTCTTGAGGTGCCTCCCGAGCTAGGTAGGCCCCTAAAAAACTACCGATCAAAATACCCGGGAAAAGCTTCCTATAGATACGTAAATCGACTTTTAGTTCTTTAAAATGCATCCAGGAGGATAGGGCAGTAGGTAGGGTCATTGATGCAAGCGATGTAGCAATTGCCTGGATGGGGTTTTGTAAGACCAGCATCAAAATAGGGGTGTAGATCACCCCGCCGCCAATACCTAATAAACCTGCAGTAAATCCACCTAAGGCCCCTATGAGAGGGTATATCCACCAATCCATCAACTCTTAAACTATACAAATAAAGGGAAATTACCTACAACGACGATATGTGGCGCAACGCACTCATTTTCATTATTTTAGTAGGTTGCAACGTCTCTTCGAAACAGGCGATGACTGGCCCAGCCGGAAGAAACGCCTATAACGTTTTGATCCAAGAGACGAATAACGAACAGATGCTGCTCAATCTGGTCCGCTTACGCTACGGCGATTTTCCTTTCTTTCTTGATGTAGCAAACGTCACATCCCAGTTTACAGAATCTGTAAGAGCCCAAGCCCTTTTCCCCATCCCCGGATTTTCCACATCTAACCCGGCGACATTTGGCGGTGAAGTGGGCTGGCAAAACATCCCAACGATCCAGTACGCACCTTTGGAGGGGGCCGAGTTCATCCGCCATTTGATGAAGCCGATCGATCTGTTGCATATCCAACAGCTGATTTTTTCGGGCTGGGATATCGACCGGGTTTTTCGGATGACGATTCAAAATATTGATGAGCTTTCGAATGCGAGAAACGGCCCATTTGCCGATATGCCTCCAAAATACCGCCGGTTTGCCCGCCTTTGTGAATTATTGAAATACTTTCAGGACATCGATGAGCTCACTTTAGGTGTTGAAACGGGCAACGGTAAAAAAGGGCAGACAGATGCCTTGACGGGGCAAACGTTGGAGATTTCAGTGCCGTTAAATAATCCGAATACTGAAGAAATAATGTATCTTTTGCCTCATGGTAAAAAAAACAAAGGGCGCTATAGAATCCGTCTCAATATCGCAATCAACCAGTTAAACGAGATAGGGATTCTACCTAGATCGATTTTAACGATGATGTACTATCTTGCATTTGGTATCGAGGTGCCAAAAGAGCAGATGGACAAGGGGTGGGTGAGTGTGACCTATCGGCTAGATGGGAAACCTTTTGATTGGCAAGAGGTGTTGCAAGGCTTGATGCAAATCAAAGTGAGCAAAACCAAGCCGAAAGACTACTTTGTGAAGGTCTATTATAAGGGATATTGGTTCTATATAGATCTTGGGGATATCAAATCTAAAAGGTCCTTTGTTTTGCTGCTACAGCTTTATAACCTCCAATCCATAGATGCTAAAACCAATGCACCTCTTTTGACCATACCATTAGGGTGACAATCAGATGTTGACTGTCAAAGATGGATTTTTCTGGGATAAAGAGGGCTCAAGGATCCGCCTTAAGGGGATCAATCTTTCAGGTGCTGCCAAAACACCCTCTTTAAAAA
>CAXNCP010000022.1:0-7766 GCA_964200935.1 Chlamydiia bacterium
TGCCGAGGCTGTCTACTCGTTAGCAGTAGAACTCAGTTATGTGAATGGCCAGGTTGTCACAGTTGACGGCGGATTAACTTTACACTAATGAAAAGGAAAGAAAAACATCATGAGCGAAAAAGTTGAAACCATCTTTGAAGAAGTGAAAAAAATCATCGTGGAGCAACTGGGTGTTGCAGAAGATAAAGTATCTCTCGATTCTACGATTATGGAAGACTTAGGGGCCGATTCTCTAGATACTGTAGAACTATTGATGGCATTCGAGGAAAAGTTTAAAAAAGAGATCCCAGACACAGATGCGCAAAATCTCAAGACTGTACGGGATGTTGTAAATTACATCGAAAAGCACCTGAACTAGTATCAGAATCAATCATCGAAAAGATTTGATGAGTATGGCCGCTAAAAAGGGAACTCTTTTTGGCGGTTTTTTTTGATTAAAAAATGTTCTGATTCAAAAAAATGAGACCAGCTTCATCGGGATCTTTAAGAAGGATCGTGCCCTTTTAAGGAGACCCATAGATCTCTGGTGTCCTCTTCTTTCGCAAGATATTGGAAGAATTGGGGGTCATTTTTTTCATGTATTTTCCGGACAATCGGGGAGTCTGTTCCTAGATCTTTGCGCACTGAGAAAATCAGGGTGTGGTCACTATGGTATTTTTGGCAGTGGTGAGAGAGGAAGAAATTGATGAAAGTGTGTACATCCCTCTGCTTTTTAGAAGAGGAGGTCATCGCTAAATTTTCGATGTTTACAAAGTGCCAATCGTCAGGAAGATTGTAATAGATCGGAACATGGTCTTGTTCCATCAGCCTTGCAAAGCCGCAGCGAATGAGCGCAAGGTCACAATTATCTGTTTCAATCAAATATTTTGCCCGGTGATCTACGTAAGCCTCAATAAACTTTTTTTGCTTTTTGAGCAGCTTAGAGACCTCTTTGAGTTGTTCATCGCTTAAGTGGTCGACCTTGCCATAGAGTGTATAGGCCGCATACATGATCGCTTCAACAGGATCGGGGGTCATCACAACTTTTTTCCCTTTGTGATCTTCAAAAAGATCTTTGATTTTGAGCGTCGATGGCTCTCTTGTTACGATCACATAGGGCTCCCACTCAATAGGGAGGGATACTCTGTTTTCAGGGTCAAAATTGAGACCCAATAGGTGGGGGTCGATGTGGGAAACATTCGGAATATCAGCATGATTTAAAGGGGCGATTAAACCCTCCTCTTTGAGGATGCGGATCGCATAGTCGGAGGCACAAACTAGATCATAGCCGTTGCCTTGAGTTGCTTTGAGCTTAACGATCATCTCTTCATTTGAGCTGAATGGGTGTATTTTTACCTGAATTCCGTACTCTTTTTCAAATTCGTCTAAAAGTTCCGACTCGATCGTGTCTCCCCAGCAAAAAAAATCGATGGTTCTTTGAGGTTTGCTGAGCCAAGAGGGGGTGTAGTGTCCAATGAAGACACCCATGTAGATGGCAACTACCCACAGAATCGTATAAAAAATTCGCCCCATCAAAACACCTCCGTCCCTTTTTTTGACGAAAAGAACAGAAGCGCCAAAGGTATGGTTAAGAAAAGGAGGATGGTGGAAAGGGCATTCACAACCGGGGAAATTCCAAAGCGAATGGAGGAGATGAGGTACAATGATAACGTTTCCACGGAGGTTCCGGCGCAAAAGTAGGAGAAGAGAAAGTCATCGAAGGAGATGACGAAAATCAAAAGACCGCTGGCAAGAAGGGCTGGCTTCAATAAGGGGAGTGTGATTTTAAAAAATGTCTTTGTGGGCCCGGCTCCGAGAATTAGGGAGGCTTCAACCAAGCTTGTTGGGAGCTCTTTGTAGCGTACATACAAAATGGGGATCGCAAAACCTAAACCTAATACGGTGTGGGCAATCAAAAGGGTCTGGAAACCTAAGGGGACGTGGAAAAGTCCGAAATAGCTGACTAGGCCGATGGCCAGAACAAGTTCAGGGATGATCAAATTGCTGTAAAAAAGCGGAACCAAATTTTCCCCTTTTTGTTTGCGACTGATGTAGTAGATAAAGCAAACACCCATAAAAAGGCTCAAGAGGGTGGAGAGGGTCGAAACGGTCAAGGATGTTGTGAAGGAGGCCCAAAGATCTTTGGACTCTAATAGCTCTTGATACCAATGGAGCGTAAACCCGTCCCAAGGAGAGGGGAAGCTTTTCGAATTGAACGAAAAAAGGACCAAAACGATGATCGGAACGTAGAGGAACAAATAGATGGCAAAAACAAATAATGCGATCACTGTTGACCTCCGGTTAACCACTTTGTGATCCTAAAAGTCCCTTTATAAAGGAGAAAAGAGGCAAAAAGGAGGATGGTCCCTGATAGAACTGTGAATGCGATCCCGATCGGTGCAGTTTTTTCACCTAAAATAAATTGAGATACTACCGACCCGACAAACATAAACTTGTCACCACCCATGAGTTCAGGGATCACAAATTCGCCAAAAGCGGGGATGAACACCAAGAAAAATCCGGTGCGGATGGCGGGCATCAAAACAGGCAGTACTACCCGGCGAAATGTCTGGATTTTTGTCGCACCAAGGTCCATGGAGGCCTCAATCAATGTCGGATCAAACTTTTCAAGCGAGGAGTAGATCGGCAATGTCATAAACGGTAGATAGTAATAGACCATCATCAAATGGACCGCAAAACTGGTATTTAAAAAGTGGATCGGTTCTTGGATCAGCCCAAGCCAAAGCAAAAGCTGATTTAAAAACCCACCCTTTTCAAGAACGAAGAACCAGGCGTAAATGTGCAAAAGGAAATTGGTCCAAAATGGGATGATAACCAAGAAGAGTAAGAAGGTTTTAAATCGCCCCCCCTTGAGCGCGATCGTGTAGGCAAGGGGAAATCCCAACAAAAGGGTGATGCAGGCGGTTGTAAAGCCTAATTCTAGAGATTTTAAAATGACTTTGAAATAGTCGAGCTTTAAGATTTGGGCAAAATGGGACAAGGTAAAGCCTTCGAATGTACCATCGAGGTGAAAGCGCGAAAAGCTGGAGATTAGCATCAAAACAAGCGGCGCGTAGAAGAATAGAGACTGCCATACCAGTGCACCCGATCCGATCCCAAAAGGGGCATCTTTACGCAGTATGGTCTTGAGTTTTTTAAACCCTGTTTGTCTTCTTTCGTCTATTGAGAGCGCAACCGTTTCCATCCTCTAGCGCTCCATCAAAACAACATTCTCTTTTTGCCAAGAGATATAGACCTCATCGTCGTAATTGATCTCGTCTCGGATAAAATGGTGCTCATTTTGCTCAAAAACAATGATTTTACGTCCTGTTTCTAACCGTACGTAGTACTTCGTCGACATCCCCTCGTAAACAATAGAGGTGACGATCCCTTTGAAGTTATTAGAAAAATTGGCTAAAGGTTTTTTTGAGATATCGATTTTCTCCGGACGGATGGAGGCGACGGCAGTATTCCCTTTTTGGATCCAACCGGCCCTCTCGGCAAAAGAGATATTGATCAGCTCCGAGCTTGAGCTTTTCAAAACAACCTCTTTGTCATATATCTCTTCCAATGTCCCTTCAAAAAGATTGGTCGAGCCAACGAAATTGGCTACAAAGGCGTTCTTAGGGAATTCGTAAACCTCTTTTGGGGTGCCAATCTGCTCGATGGTGCCGCCTGCCCCCATCACAATGACGAGATCAGCGACTGTAAGAGCCTCCAGCTGGTCGTGCGTCACGTATAAGAAGGTCATCTGCAAAAGATCTTGGAGGTCGATCAACTCGATCAGCATCCTTTCGCTCAACTTGAAGTCAAGGGCTGCCAAAGGTTCGTCTAACAAAAGGACGTGGGGCTCTGCGATGATGGCGCGGGCGATTGCTACTCTCTGTTGCTGACCGCCTGAGAGCTCTTCAGGGTAGCGGTTGTAAAGGGACTCGATGTCGAAAGATTTAAGTAATTTTTTTACTCTCTGTTCGATCTCTACTTTTGGGCGGCGCTGGATCTTTAAACTGTAGGCGATGTTTTCCTCGACCGTAAGGTGGGGGAAAAGGGCATAGTCTTGGAATACATAATTCATCGATCGCTGGTGAACGGGAAGGTGAGAGATATCGCTCTCGCCCAGAAAGATCCGGCCGCTGTCGATTTGTTCAAAACCGGCGATAGCTCTAAGAAGGGTCGTTTTGCCACAGCCGCTTGGACCTAAAAGGGCTACAAACTTCGAGGAGGGGAGCTTTAAGGACACCTCATTTAAAATTTTACTTCCACGTTTAGTCATACAAACGCGATCAAGGGTAATGCTTCTCAATGCCTTTATGCCTTTTGTCTTTGAAATGTTTTAGCGATTGATTGTACCCCAGTTTTTTGAATTTCGTCGATTTTTTTTTCTCCCTTGGATATTATTACTTATTTAAAGAAAAAGTTTGGTTTTCGACATGGAATGTGATGTACTTATTATCGGGTCAGGACCAGCCGCCTGGACCGCCGCGATCTATACCTCAAGGGCTCGGCTGTCGACTGTTGTAGCGACCGGCTCGATCAAATTTATGAAGGGTGGGCAGCTGATGACCACGACCGATGTAGAAAACTTTCCGGGCTTTCCCGATGGGATTCTTGGTCACGAGCTGATGTTCAAGATGGAGGAGCAATCAAAGAGGTTCGGCACAAGCGTTCTTCAAGAGGACATCGATAGACTGGACCATGAGCCGCACGCGGCCAGCCGCTTTTTAGCGCACCACAGCAAAGGAAAAATTTCGGCCAAGGCGGTCATTTTGGCCACCGGTGCGTCGGCCAATCGTCTTCCAATCCCCGGTGCCGGTGATAACGAGCTTTGGAATAAAGGGGTTTCGGCCTGTGCCGTGTGCGATGGCCCGTTGCCTTTTTTTAGAAACCAGGACCTTGCCGTGATCGGCGGAGGGGACTCGGCTTGCGAAGAGGCCCATTTTTTGACCCATTATGCAAAAAAAGTTTATCTCATTCACCGTCGCGACACTTTAAGAGCATCCAAAATCATGGCGGAGCGGGTAAAAAACGATCCAAAAATCGAGATCATTTACCACGCCGAGGTGATTGAGGCATTTGGGAAAGACAGCCTAGAGGGGATAAAAATTCGACAAAACGGGAATGTTTTTACTAAAGAGGTGAGGGGGCTGTTTTTTGCAATCGGTCACACCCCTTTAACCGAATTGGTAGACCACTTGAATATCCAAAAACACCCAAATGGTTACATCAAAACGGAACCCGATAGCACCAAAACCTCCATCGAGGGTATTTTTGCTGCAGGTGATGTGCAAGATTTCCGTTATAGGCAGGCGGTAACCGCGGCAGGTAGCGGCTGTATGGCCGCATTAGAGGCGGAAAAATTTTTGAGTGAAATAAAGGTTTAGTAGCGCTTGCGGACGCAGTCAAAAAAATTATATCTTTCGGTTTTGGTTAAAGATCTTGTGATCAGGTGTTCAAAATTCCAGAGCGAGCTCAAAAAACTTTTTTTGGTACTCTTGGCCCTTTTTCCCTCCTCGATATCATGCGCACTGAGTAGTCTTGAACCTGGCATGCCCTATTTATTTCATCTGGATGCGGCATACAGCTTTGCTCATATCCCGTCGGTACAGGGTGCGATCAACCCTTCTTATTACAAGACAAATGAAAATAAACTGATTTTGGGTGGATGGATGTCGACCATGACCCAATTGGAATTGGGTGTTTTATTTGAATTCAACCAAACCAATCTTTTGCCTTTCAATTTGGAGAGTGGTGGTTTGTATCTCAAAAAAAACTTCCTTGATGATCTGAACGGGGATTTTTTGGGATTTGACGCGGGTGGACTGATGCAATTTGTTCCCAAAAACCGCCTGATTGATCCGGTAACGCCCTATAATGCTTTGGCTAATTTTTCCCTTTTAGCAGAAATTTATAAGAATTTTCTGTTTTATCAAGATCGAGCCTCTATAGCACCATTTTTAGGGGTTGATTTAGGGATAGCAAATCGGGGATACCCCTGGCTCGATCCTGTTGCAGGAGGTAGATTGTCGTATGATTGGTTTTTAGCTGAAGTCGCGTTTCTGGGAAATTTTGGATTTGGACCTGACAAGGTGATCGATCTTACAAATTTTGCAGGCTATGCCTTTACAGCCTACCGTACGATAGATATCGAAATCACCATGGGGGCGAAGATCTTGGATGAAGGCTTTTTACAGCTGGCTTATACTAGGAGGCTATACGCGCAAGCCAGTCCAAAAGGCCGTCAAGGCCTGCTGGTGCAGCTCGACCTTCCGATCCCCCTATTTTAGGGAATGGACGGGAATAGGATTTTGCATTGGCTCCTCTAGGATTAGAATCTAATGAGTCATCTCTTAAAACTTCTTGAGGCTCTGCTGCATATGCTCCACCCTGGGCTACGAGAACTTCGGCAGTGAGAGAACCAAGTTCTGGGCTTAAAATTGTGCTGAATTGTCCGATTATCTCATCAATATTAGGTCTTTTTGAGGGATCGATGCACAAGATTTGTCGCATAAGGGGTTGTAAACGCTCAGGAATCTGGTTTTGTATGACTTTAGCTGTGTATTTTTCAAAGATTTTCATATACTCAGGATCACTTAAGCATTTAAGAGTTAAAAAATAGAAATCTTCGTGCTCTTCCGGTCTTGAGGTAGGGAAATAGCTCTTTAAAATGGAATTCATGAAAGTTTGGTTCTTTGAAGAGAACAAATAAAAAAGGGTGCATCCCAACGCCCAGACATCATTAGTTTTAGGGTCTACCTCGAGCCTAGTTTTTAGAGTTTGAATTGCTGTTTCAGGGGATAGATGGCTGAAATGCCCAATTTGGGGGGCTTTTGTTGAAATTGGGTGCATGGTTTCTAGATCAGCAAGCTTACAAGATAAAAAGCCTGTGTGTCTCGCCTTTTTGACAAGGATGTTCTCGGGTCGAAGATCTCCGTGCGCAATTTCCATTTGGTGAAGGAGCTTAACTTTGACTAAAAGATCTAAAACAAGTCCTGAGAGTCTAGCCGGATCCTTGAGTAGATCCTCCTGGAAAGTCAAATCCATTTCGGGATAAAACTTTTGAAAATAACAGGTTTGATCCCGAAATTTTACCGTGGGATAAAATTTTGGGATAATGCCGGTTTTGTCCAAAAGATGGGCATTTTGTTGCACCTTAGAAAACTGATCTTGGAGCGGTTTTTTCACCTTTTTTTCGGCAGCACAGACAACAAGACGGTATTTCAAGGCTCGATTTGGACTAAATTCTCTCGGAATTTCAACCCATATGGAGAAATTCTTCTCCTTATGTGTCATAAATACACCAAGTTCTACACAAAGAGATCCCGGATTTTTAGATCTTGGTCCGTTCAGTTGGTAATAGACGCGCATGTCATCTTTCAAATAAACTTCGTCACGATTTTCATCTAAATCGTGGTAGCTTTGTTGAAAACGGATGACCGTCTCGGCAACCTTTTTAATATGCTTGGTATTTTGCAGAAGGGGCGTAAAAAAGATTTTTTTTAGATCTGTTTTTATCTGTGCCGTAATCAAATCGGGTGTCATGAGGAGCGAGGAGGCCGGGGGGGCTTCGCCCTGGGCCAGTGCAGCTGGAGCCGGATGTATTTCAATACCAGACATAAATAATGTTCAAATCCATTTGTATACCTAATATTTTAACAGACTTGAATATTTTTTTATAAAATATTTTTTAATAATTTTTAAACAGTTGGGATTGAGCGGGATATATAAAGATTGTAGAGGGCGGGATTAGGCATAACAGGCATTTGCGATTTGACAAAAAGGTTTTTTAT
>CAXNCP010000023.1:0-7637 GCA_964200935.1 Chlamydiia bacterium
TATAGTAAAATTTTCGCCTCTCCTTTCCTTTTCAAGAATCACGATTCTGCAAGAAAAACGTTCATTGTTTTGCAAAATGACCTTAAAAACCTCAATTATGCCGCATTTCGTTCGGAAAGCTACCTTGATGGCAAGATGAAGATCGAAAAAAGAATTCAAGAGATGTTAGACGTATGCAAGTAAAAAAGACCCGAATTGAAAACATCCGAGGAAACCTCATCACCATTCAAGCTATTGGCCCTGCGATGGGGGAATTGGCAGAGGTCGTACGCCGTGATACTACCCGATCGTTGGCGTCGGTGATCCGCATTGATTCTGACAAGGTGACACTGCAGGTGTTTGATTCTACACGTGGAATCAGCGTAAATGACGAGGTTGTTTTCCTTCGCGATTTTTTCCGATTGGGGATCAGCGAGGATTGCCTAGGTTCCGTTTTTAGTGGCAGCGGGAAATTGAAGATGGGGGTGGATGCTGGTCGAGACCGTATTGAAATTGGTCGACCAAGCTTCAATCCGATGAAACGCCGCATGCCGAGCATGATGATCAGGACAAATTTGCCGATGATCGATATGTTCAATACGTTTGTTCGTGGGCAAAAAATCCCTTTGTTTTGCAGCCCGGGCTCTAAGCCGGTAGAGGTCCTTTGTCGAATTGCCAACCAAACGGATGCGGATGTGGTGATCATCGGCGGGATGGGACTGACCCAAACGCAATACGCAAAATTCATTCATAACGCCCGAACACATGGTTCCTTGAACCGGACGATTTTTTACGCCCACTTAGCCACCGATCCTGTTAACGAGGCGGTGATGGTTCCCGATCTAGCTTTAGCCGCGGCCGAGTATTTTGCCCTAAAAGGGAAAAACGTTTTAGTCCTTTTGACCGACATGGTGGCGTTTGCAGACGCTTTGAAAGAGATTGCGATCTCGCTGGACTTTGTCCCTGCGAATAGAGGGTACTCCTCCGATCTTTA
The DNA here is from genome assembly GCA_964200935.1 of Chlamydiia bacterium. Lineage (GTDB taxonomy): Bacteria > Chlamydiota > Chlamydiia > Chlamydiales > RGXB01 > RGXB01. Next base: position 974 of record CAXNCP010000023.1, read on the forward strand.
CACCCAATTGGCAATGCGCTACGAAAAAGCGGTTGAAATTGAGGGGAACGGGGCGGTGACGATTTTGGCCTCCACAACGCTCCCGGCAAATGACGTGACTCATCCTATCCCAGATCTTACGGGTTACATCACAGAGGGTCAATTCTATCTGAATATCGACTGTATTGAACCTTTTGGCTCCTTATCCCGTTTGAAGCAGTTGGTGATCGGTAAAACCACAAGACCGGACCACGGTCATTTGGCAAATGCGATGATCCGCCTGTATGCCGATGCGCTTAAGGCAAAGGAGCGTGACCGGATGGGATTCAAGCTGTCTGGCTGGGACAATAAACTTTTGCGTTACCAGCAACAATTTAGGACCAAATTCATGAGTCTGGATGTGAATATTCCTCTCGAAGAGGCGCTGGATCTTGGATGGAAAGTTCTTTCCGATTGCTTTGAAAGAGAAGAGGTCGGGATCAAGAAAGAAGTTGTCGACGTTCACTGGATTTAACGATTGAGGTCTTGATTTGTCAGAAGTTCGTCTATCCAAAATTGAGCTAAAAAATCAGCAAAATAACTTGGAGCAATTCAAGAAGTATCTCCCTGTTCTGGAGTTAAAAAAGATTTTGCTCCAATCAGTACTTTCTCATTTGGATATGGAATTACTGCAATCGGAGAGTAAAAAAATGGACGGCGAGCGCCGTTTGATGTCGATCAGCGCCCTTTTTGCTAAACCTGGTATGAAAGAATTTACCGACTCCATGCGGGTAACCTCCATTTTGCGAAATGAGGAGAATATCGCAGGGATCGAGCTGCCTGTTTATGCCGGTGTCGAATTTTCTCCAATGGAGAGTTTGCCGGGGTCTGTACCGGTGAACGCCTTCAGTTTGCGCTTTATTTTTGAAGAGGTGATGGACCTTGTATGTCGCCATCACGTTCTTTTAGAGCGGCGAAAGATATTGGAAAAAGAGCTTAAGGATGTCACCATTAAGGTGAACCTTTTTGATAAAATTTTGATTCCTCGGGCCGAGACCAATATCAAAAAAATTAAAATTGCCCTTGATGACCAGCAACTAGCGCAGATCGCTAATGCTAAAAAGGCCAAGGAGCTGATCTTGAAGAAGGGGCAGCGATGATCATTCCTTGTGAAAAACTCCTTTTTATAGGCACATCTGTAGATCTGGTAAAATTTCTAGAGAACGCGCAAAATATCGGCCAGCTCCAATTTCAGTCGATTGACGGCAAAAAAATGCGAACGATGTCGAATGCAGCTGAAGACACGCTTCATGCTTTAAGAATTTTAAGGCGTCAGGTTCCAACCGATCAGTTAAAAAATGATGTCGTACCAAGATACGAACTCGTCGAAAAAATCATCTACCTCCAAGACCGCTTAGATCGTGTAATTGAAGCCGAAAAGGTCCTCACAAACGAGATTCATAGAATCAAACCTTTTGGCAATATCGATCTGGAAATCATCCAGGAGCTTTCGGAAAAAACAAGGCACTTGGTTCAGTTTTTTTCTAAAAAACAAAAAAAACAGATTCCTCAAGATATCCTTGAAAGGCTTGTATACATTGAGACCGACTCTGCGATCGATTACTTTATGTACATCGGGAATACCCCCTTGAAACAGGAGGGGCTGGTCGAGATGCACATGGAATACTCTTTATCTTCTCTCAAAGAGCGGTTTCAGAATCTACAAAAAGAGGAGATTCGGATTGAGGCCGAGCTTAAAGAGATGGCCCATTATCAAGAGATTTTAGAGGAGTATCTTGAAGAGCTTCTCGATCATGATGATATCCGGTTTGCAAGATCTCAGGCGACAAACGTTTTAGGGGCGACCCTTTTTGCGATCGAGGCGTGGACTCCAAGCGGGAAAGAGGACTGGAAAGATGCGATAAAGGATTTGAATATTCATGTAGAGCATGTCCGTATCCGTGATGACGAGATCCCCCCTACTTTTATGGAAAATGCCGGTTTTAGAAAGATTGGTGAGGACCTGATCCGTGTCTATGATGTCCCATCGATCCAGGATAAAGATCCCTCCGCTTACATTTTGGTTTTTTTCGCCCTGTTTTTTGCGATGATCGTAGCTGATGCAGGCTATGGTTTCTTGTTTCTATTGACCTCGCTTGGATTGAGATATTTTTTGCGCAACACTGCCCCTTTAGTGCAACGTCTCATCAAACTGGCCCTTATTTTGTCGACCAGCTGTGTGATCTGGGGTTTTTTGACCGCCTCCTATTTCGGGATGCAAATGGCTCCGGAACATCCACTCACCAAAGCCTCGATGATCTATCAGGTTGCAAAAGTGAAAATCCAATATCAAATCGATACCAAGGGGTCATCCTATAAAGATTGGTTGAAGGAGTACCCCCAATTAGCCCAGGAAAAAACGGCCGAGGCTTTTTTGAAGCAGGGGATCAAAGTAGTGAACGGAAAGGTTCAGTACGAGATTCAAGAGGATCTTTTTTTATCGATCCTTCTGGAGTTTTCTTTGATCATCGGCACTCTTCACATCATTTTATCTTTATTGAGAGGCGCCCGCAATAACATCGGTAGCATCGGTTGGGCCCTTTTTGCTGTGGGCGCCTTTTTATACTTCCCGACTTACATGAATACGCAGACCCTATTGAATGAATTTGGGATTATTTCGGTCCAAAACGGATCTATATTTGGTTTGCAACTCATTGGGATTGGTATGGTATTTGCTACACTGGTAGCAATTTTTAAGCGACGCCTATCAGGGATTTTTGAGGTCACCCATGCGGTTCAAATTTTTGCCGATGTCATCTCTTATGTGCGTCTTTATGCCCTTGGGCTAACTGGTGTGATCTTAGCCAGCACATCGAATAAATTTGCTGAGGATTTGGGTTATGCTGCGGGGCTGTTTATCCTACTTTTTGGTCATGGATTGAATGTGATGGTCGCTTTGATGAGCGGTACGATCCATGGACTGCGTTTAAATTTCTTGGAGTGGTATCGCCACTGTTTTGAAGGGGGCGGTAAACTCTTTACCCCATTATTGAAAAGGAGAACTACATTATGACACCAACTTTATACGCGATGGCTGGGCCGGCACTGGTCCTGGGAATTTCTCTCTTCGGGAGTTCTTTAGGATGTGCTATCGGTTTTTCCGCAGCTCAGGGGGTGATGGCCCGCACCGACGAGGGTCACGCTAAATACATTTCGTTAGCCGTCCTCCCATCCTCTCAAGGGCTTTTCGGGTCGATCTTGATGGTGTTGATGCGTGCAGCTATTTTGGCAGAGACCCTCACACCCCTTTCAGCAATTTTCATCGGCCTATCTACAGGTTTTGCCCTTTTCGGTTCGAGCGTTTTCCAAGGTAAAGTGGTAGCTGCTGCTATTCAATCGATCGCTAAACAACCTAGCCTGTTCGGTAAATCCTTTGTCGGGATCGTTGTGATCGAATCGTTTTCGTTATTTGCGTTTGCGTTCTCTTTAATGTTGCTCAAATAAGCTAACGAACGGGAACCCTTAAATTAAAAAAAGTGGTCCCTTTAAAGGGGGCCCTTTTTTTTAAACCCCCTATTTTTAGTTAGGTGGTGGTTGGTACCCCTATTAGTGATACTTAGGTACCTTTTTTTCAAACAATCTAACGATTCGATGAGGATCCATTCATTTTAATTAGGCATAGCGTTCTTGTTTTCTTTTTTGAAATGTATTTAAAAAATCTTTATTTTTAATCGATGTTTTCGATACCCTCTTTGAACAAAGATACACTCTGAAGGTTTTATGGCTACGGTTTCTATGCGGAATTGGACACAAGGACAAAATATACAGTTTGCGGCCCACGATACTTTTTTCGTCCACCGAGATCTTTCCTCAAGAATTACAACTATTGAGAAGAGCTGTTCGAGAGGACGATGGGTGCTGTTGGTGGATCCTTTAGCCTCTCAAAATGAAACCCTGAAAGTTGCCGAAGCGTTCTATTTTTGCAAACAATTCCCCTGTACTCCTGCTCAAGCGGTCGATGATTTTGAGCTCGAGGCAGAAAATAGGGAGATTTTCTATGAGTGGATCCGTGAAAATCCGGCGGTCGAGATCACCGACTATCGATACCCGGTTTTGAGGATTCTTCGTCTCATCACATCTATATCTATAGTCGCTATTTTTGGTGTGACAACATTTCTGGCAGGGAAGATCTGGCCCCAAAAAACTCTCGATGAAAGCACAGGCTACCAATATTTTACGTTTGGCGGAAACAAATTAGCTGAGTACTTCAATAAAAAAGAGGAACCCCTTCCGAGGTGGATCTCATTAAAAAAATCGACTTAAAAAAAGCTCGCCACGTTAAAGCTAGGGGCCTTCATATCTTTAGATCTAAAGATCCGAAGGCCTAAGCGGATAAGCACTAGCCGTTGTAAACTCCTGTCATGATCGGTACAAAATCGGCAGTGGTCAATTCAAATGCGAATGGGCGTATAAAGTGTATTTCGTGGTTTGGTGAGGGTTTGTCTATAGAAGTTTTAAAGAATCCAGATGTTACAAAAGCTGCTTTGACTCCACCTTCTTCTAGCTCAAAAAGGGTTTTTTGCATGATCGAAGTCAGTCTGCCACAGCTTGTGTCTTCTAAGAGAGGAATCTCGTAACCCGCAAGTAGCCCTAAAAGCTCTATTGTCTGGCTCACTTGGAATTTCGGTAATAAAATATCCACAAGCGATCTTTTGGCTAGATTGTGGCCGCTGATGAATGGGAGAAGGCGCCATACCTCTTGAACCGATTGATCCTCTTTTGGTAACACAAATTTCAAAAGGTATTGGCCGTTTTCTAAAGGCAGTTCGATGTACTGGAATTGGTCACACTCGAAATAGTTCACCAATTTCATACCCCACATCATGTCTAGAAATAAAGGTTCTTTTTGTCCGGTTACGAAGGTCTCTTTTCTTGTTTGCTCTGGTAGAAACGGTTGATCAAATTTGCCTATAAAAGAACCTGCATTGATTGCAACGAGCCCATTTGAGGGTAAATCTCTACGGTCTTGTATGATAGAACCAATCAAACCTTGCGTTTTTTCACTCACAAAATTGTTTATTTTTGAGACAATCGCCCCATCATTGAGTGAAAATGGGGTTACTTTAAGCTGGTTTAAATGATGCTGTAAGTCATGGATATCTAAATTAGTCGCTACGCAATTGCCGATTTTCAAGGTAGGATAATCGGTAAGTGTTTTTTTCAAATATCGCAAAATTGCCTGCTCATCTACTGTTCCAAACACTTTGGAGAGGAGGATTTTTTGATCTTGTTCGTGATAGAGAGGGTAGATCATTCCGATTAGATGGTCTAAGCTCAAAGGCGCCAAAAGTGTTGTCTTTTTGCTTTTTGCAAATTGATCGTATAGGAGGTGCGTGTGGACGTTAAAAAATGGTTCCTCGGCTATAACACTAAAATTCGATGGATCGGGTATCGGGTGATCAATCATCATAAAGACCCCTTTTCAGTAAAAAGTTTTATATGCTTACATATGATATTTAAAATTCGCTTTTAAGATAAAGCCCTTTATTTTTTGCCTTGCAAGGTTAGTTTGTGTTTTTTAATATGAAAAAAAAATTTACGTGCGTGCTATGGAATATCGGATTGAAAGGGATAGTTTGGGTGAAGTAAAGGTTCCCAAAGAGAGGCTCTATGGGGCGCAGACGGCTAGGTCTTTGGAAAACTTCAAAGTCGGATCGAGCCATTTCCCTCTTGAGGTTATCCATCAGTTGATTTTGATCAAAAAAGCGGCTGCAAAAGTAAACTCTGAACTCAAAGTGTTAGATTCGTCAAGGGCAGAGCTGATCTGTCAAGCTGCTGATCAATTACTTCGAGGGGGATTTGAAAAAGAGTTTCCTCTGCACCTTTTCCAAACGGGCTCGGGTACCCAAAGCAACATGAATGTCAATGAAGTGATCAGTAACTTAGTGAGCAAAAATGTCGGAAAAGAGCTTGGTTCAAAAGATCCAATCCACCCTAACGACCATGTGAACAAGAGCCAATCCTCTAATGATGTGATCCCGACGGCGATCCATATGGCAGTAGTGCACGAGTCTAGAAACAAGCTAATACCCGATCTAAAAATTTTGAGTTCCGCACTACAGGCGAAAGAAAATGAATTCAAAGAGGTGATCAAGGTAGGGCGCACCCACTTGATGGATGCAACCCCGTTGAGTTTGGGAAGTGAATTTGGTGGCTACAAGGTACAGATCGACCAGGCGATCGTTTCCATTGAGGAGGCGTTACACCACGTGGAGGAGTTGGCAATCGGGGGTACGGCCGTCGGAACCGGCATCAATACCCCTTCAGGATTTCAAAAGATGATGATCAAGGAGCTAAACCATCTCACCAACGGGAAATTTCGGGAGGCAAAATCGCTTTTTGAGGCCCTTTCAAGCGAAGATAATCTTGTGTTTTTAGGAGGCGCTCTCAATCGATTGGCTTGCGCTCTACTGAAGATAGCGAATGATGTACGTCTTTATGCATCGGGGCCCCGCGCCGGGATTGGGGAATTAGAATTACCGGCAAATGAGCCAGGCTCTTCCATCATGCCAGGTAAAGTCAATCCTACGCAATCTGAGTCGATGACGATGATTGCTGCTCAAGTGATGGGGAATTATACCACATTGACGATCGCTGCTTCTCAAGGCCATTTTCAGCTGAATGTTTATCGACCGGTGATCGCACA
>CAXNCP010000024.1:0-7597 GCA_964200935.1 Chlamydiia bacterium
TTACTTTCTGTTGCACTTTCCGTAGCCTTGCGGCCCCCAGTCTTTCACTGGCATCCTTCGTCTGTGAAGTCCAGACTTTCCTCTGACGCGAAATAAATTCGCGTCAGCGACGGGTCGCCCCCTCAAAAGAAGAACAATTAAGTCTTCAGAGCGCGACGGCGACGACGTTTTGTAGTCGCAGCTTCACCCTCTACCTCTGTTTCGGGGAGGTAGTGGATGCGCGAACAATGTTCGCAGAAAATAAGTTTATCGGCACGACGCACAAGATTTTCGTGTTGTGCTGTCAAGCTGATGTGGCAGCCACTGCAAACACGATTGACGAGCGCGACGACAACTTCGTCTTTTTTATTAGAGAGCAGTCTTTCATAAACAGAAAGGACATGAGGGTCGGCAATTTCGGCTAAGCGGCTACGCTCTGCTTTCAATTGGGAACCTTCTTGATTGATCTCTACGATCGTTTTTACGATTTCCTGCTCGAGTTCTTTAGAACTGTTGGTGGAATCTTCAAGGCTTTGACGCGTTTTAGCAAAAAGCTCTTCTTCTTGAATGCGACGCTCTTCTAATTGTTGAAGAGTTTGGCTTAATTGTGCTTTTTCACGCTCAGCAGAAGTGATCTCTTTGGTCAAAGAGTTGAATTCCTCAAGCTTTTTGGTGACGGCTTGCAGAGCTTCAAGTTTTTTGATTTTGAGCTTTTCTTCTTCAATTTTTTTCTCGACAAAAGCCGTCTCGGAGCGCAATTGCTCCAATTCTTTTTCCCTGTCGGACAATTGGTTTTTGAGCTCTACGCGCAAAAGGCGGATCTGCTCGAGTTCTTTTTCTCGATCTTTACGTACGCGAATGAGTCGTATCATTTGCATATCGAGAGATTGGATCTCGAGGATGTTTTTTAGGGTTTCACTAAGTGTCTCGGGCATAGCTTCCGTTTGACTAAAAGAAATGGTCTGAAAATAGAATACACCCTATATTCATATAGATCAAGCAAAAATGTCAAGGAGGAGCTTTGACAAGGTTAAAGGAATTTTTGGAAGCCAACCCAAACATCGAGGACCATTTGGATGTCGTCGCGATGTTGGCCTCTTTGGACTACATTGAAAAGGCCTCTCCAAGAGTTGCCAAGGGGATCGAACAGGAGCTAGTAGATCAAAGAAATTCTTTGAAATTGATCGCTTCAGAAAACTATTCCTCGCTTAGGGTCCAGCTCGCCATGGGAAATTGGCTGACGGATAAGTACGCTGAGGGGATTCCTTATCAGCGCTACTACGCCGGCTGCCAGAACGTGGATGAGATCGAAAGCTACGCTCAAGAACTTGCCAAAAAACTTTTTAACGCCGAGGCCTGTACAGTTCAGCCCCACTCGGGCTGCGATGCCAATTTGGCCGCCTACTTGGCCATCCTTGCGGAGGTGATCGAAAATTCTAAAGTCAAGACGATGGGTAAGCCCCTGATGCAAATGACTCACGAAGAGTTTGAGCAGGTGCGTCAAGAATTTACCAAAGCGCGTATTTTGGGGATGTCCTTGAAAGACGGTGGCCATTTGACCCACGGATTTCGGAATAATTTCAGCGGAAAACTTTTTGACGCCTATTCTTATGGGGTCGATCCCGTAACCGAAATGATCAACTATGATGAATTGCGCGCTCTTGCAAAAAAGGTTCAGCCGCATATTCTAATAGCTGGATACTCCTCTTACTCGAGAAAAGTCGATTTTTCTATCATGCGTTCGATTGCCGATGAGGTGGGTGCTGTTTTACTAGTAGATATGGCCCATTTTAGCGGTTTAGTCGCGGGTAAAGTGTTCACCGGTAATTTTGACCCTGTCCCTTATGCCGACATTGTGACTAGTACAACGCATAAAACACTTAGAGGGCCGCGCGGCGGAATCATTCTATCTAAAAAAAGGTTTGAAGAGGGGCTCAAAAGGGTCTGCCCTTTAGCCCAAGGGGGACCTCTTGAACATGTGATCGCTGCCAAAGCTGTCGCTTTTGAGGAGGCTTTATCTGCCGATTTTCAAGCTTATGCAAGAAAAATTGTGGACAATTCGCAAAGTTTAGCTCGCCATTTTTTAGATGAAGGGGTACGAGTGATAACAGGCGGAACTGAAAACCATTTGATGGTATTAGATGTTTTCAAATCCTTTGGGTTAACGGGTAAGGATGCTGAAGAGCGTCTTTACAACGCAGGGATCATTGTAAATAAAAATGCGATTCCAAATGATTCTAGAGGGGTAATTCAGACCTCCGGGATTCGTGTGGGAACTGCTGCGATCACCACTCTAAATATGGGTGAGCCTGAGATGCAGGAGGTGGCAAATTTTATTGTCCGTTGCCTAAAAGGGGAAGATCCTGCCAAAATAAGGGCTGATGTGCAACGCTTGAAAGCGCGTTACCCTCTTTATAAAGCCATTAGTTTAGGGAAGCTATGTCATACAAATTAATTGATACGATCCATGAGAAGCGTTTGAACAATCGCATCGTGATGTTGCATGATGCTGTGATGCCGGAAAGCTCCAAGCGTGTGATTGATGAACTTTTATACTTGAACTCGATGGATCCCCATGCACCGATCCACTTTATGATCAACAGTCCTGGCGGTTCCATTAGCGAAGGATTTGCGATTTGGGATGTCGTCAAGTCGTTCAAAAACCCGGTTAATACAATCGTCTACGGTCTAGCTGCATCGATGGGATCGGTCTTGTCGCTTGTAGGCGGAAAAGGGCGCCGCTTCTGCTTTCCTCATGCCAGAATCATGATCCACCAACCACGTATAGGGGGAACATCTCAAGGACAAGCCTCTGATATCAAAATCACCGCAGAAGAGATCATCAAAACGAAAAAAGAATTGGTGAAGCTTTACGTAGAGGCGACCGGTAAAACCCATGAAGAGGTGGAGCGTGCCCTGGATCGGGACTATTGGCTCACCTCCAAAGAGGCGGTAGAATTCGGTCTAATCGATAGGATTATCACCAGCATCGACGAAATTTGAGTATGATATCTTTTGCCAAATACGTGGCCGCCGGAAACGATTTTATCGTTTGTGAACAACTCCCTTTAAATATCGCACTTCTTTGCGATAGACGACAAGGGATTGGAGCCGACGGCCTCATTTGGCTTCAGAATGATCGGATCTATTTCTTCAATCAAGACGGCTCAAGGGCTTCTTGCTGTGGAAACGGACTAAGAGTTGCTGCAATGCATACGAAAAAAACCTTATTGCATACCGATCTTGGCACTCACTTTATCGAGTTTTTCGATGAAGGGTGTCGTGTTTCCTATCCTGATCCTAGAGATTTTCATCAAGTTGATCTGGTGGAAGACCCTTTTGTTATCCATCATGAGCCCCAATTGATCAACCGCAACTACGTAAAAGTAATCGCTTCTGATCATGTATTGATGAAAACAATAGAGCGTGGTGTGGGTGAAACCCCTTCATGCGGATCCGGGGCGATTTCGACCCTACTCACCCTTTTGGAGCAAAATAAAATTTCCCATAAAATCAAGGCCCAATTCACCTCTGGCGAGCAGTTATCGGTGGAACATGTGATGGGTAAAACATGGCTGCAAGGTGCAGTTAGACACGTTTTTCATGGGTGTCTTCCATGAGCATCGTTTTTTCTGATCGTACTTACCAGGTAGAAATAGATGGCACATGGGTCTTTTTGCAATTGGGTGAAGGGCGCGAGGCGGTCGACCGTTTCTGCAACTGCGATAAAGCCTCTCAATTCGGAAAGTGTGAGCACATCGGTCTTGCGATCGATCGCATCTATGGAAATACGCAACTTCCGCTACACAAGCGCTACGCTAAATCAATCGAGGAGCAGATCGCTTTTTTGCTCTATAGGCGCCACGGGATGAATCCTGTTTTTGAACAAAAAGAATTTTCTGTAGAGCTCCATTTACACGGTCAAAATTTTTTCAAGATGACCTGTAATGAGGAGCAAACAAAAAAAACGTTATTTGAGCTTTTATTTGAACGGGTTGAGGAGAACGAGGCCAACTCGATCAAGTTTTCCAACCTTCCGCTTAAAGAACTGGAACTTTTCCGGCGTCGACGCCCCTCGGATCGATTGAGTTTTGAGCTCAGCCCTTTTCAAGATCTTTTCAAAACACTGTTTACTATTGAGGAACACCCCACCATCAAGGTGATCAGTGATAATCAAGGGATGCCTAGCCATTTCAAGTATGAAAAAAGTTCTGTTGTGATTGAAATTGCGATGGGTTTATCTAGCTGGCTCCCTTTCATCCCATTGCTTTATGGTGTGGCCAAAAATATCGGTGTGTATCCCTACAGAGACCGCCAGATGGAGACGATCCGTTTCAATCAGGGTGGAGGGACACTAGAAATCCACACAAAAAAAATTCCTATGGATATTCCTCAGGAAAGCAAACGTTATGATGTGGGCTCTTACGAGTGGATTGAGGGGTTTGGGTTTTTGAGAAAAACGATTGATCCGATGATTTTAAGCCTGATCATCCAAAAAAATGAGGTGGGATTCTTCTTAAGCCGTAATTTGGATCTTGCCCAAAAGTTTTTAAAAGAGCCGATCCATACCAAACCGCTAGCGCTTCGCCATTCCTTAAGCTTTGATCCGGACGAGTCGTTGGTGATCCATGCCTATTTATTTGAAGAGGGGGACCTAGAGAAAATCCACTCCCATCTTTATCAGGGTTGGGCTTTTATAGAAAAAAAGGGGTTTTTTCGCATTTTGCCGACCCCATTCAACGAAGTTTGCCGCGTGATCAAAAAAGGGGATGTCTACAGTTTTATCGAGAAAAATCGGATGTGGCTCCAGGATAAACAAGGATTTCAGATCCATTCTGCTGCTATCGAGGCGAATCTTACATACAAGATGTTCCCATATGGTCTTTCGATTGAACCGGAAAAGGAAGAGGGGCATGCAGCCAAAGGTTTGATTGATCTTGGGTTCATGATCTATGTTGAAGGGAGCGGTTTTTTCCCAAAAATGAGGGGAAACAGCACCAAAGCGGCGATCAAAAAAATGATACCTTTAGACGAAATTGCCCCCTTTATCCGGGATAACAAGGAAGAATGTGAGACGATTCGCCGCTTTTTCATTCGCCGGCCGATTTTGAAGAGGTGTTACCTCAATGTTACGCTCAATAAATTTCAGCAAATTTTAATCAATCCGGTTTATGAGACGACCCTCGAGTCAAAAGTGCGCCCGTTCGGGGAGTTTTTGTACTTTGAAAATGAGGGTTTTTATGAGGTTCCTTCAGATCAGCGCTTGCCTGAGCAGTACACAGAGCCCGTCACCATTTTGACAGAAGAGATTCCCTATTTCATAACCCAAGAATTGGTTCGGTTGCTACCCTACACAGAAAACCTTGGTGAAAACTTCAAAATACCCCAACAATTGAAGCTTGTGTTAACCGATGCCAAGTGTGAAAAAGGTCGCTGGAAGATGCGGCTGGTTTACCGATCAGAGTTGGGCGAAGTTTTAGCAAAAGAGATAGATCAGGCGGCAAGAGGTTTGAAGACGATGCTCCTATCTAGCGCCGGTGCAATCCATCTAAAAGATCCAAGATTTCAATGGCTTCAAAAAGGGGCAAAAAAAGGGGAGTGGATTGAGCTGAATCCTCTGGATTGGCTCAAGCTCAAAGTTTTTGAAAACATCGAGGTCGATGAGAAGGCCTCTCTTGAATGGGTTGATTTTTTTGAGGCGTTTGATGCGTCCAAGCAGGTGGATCCCCCTCTTGAGGGGCTAAAAAGCATCTTGAGACCCTATCAGCAGGTGGGGGCAAGGTGGCTTTATGCTTTGTATCGTTTCAACCTGAGCGGATTGCTTTGCGACGACATGGGATTGGGTAAAACTCACCAGGCGATGTCGATCATCGCTGCGATCCATAATACCCAAAAAGATTCAAAACCCTATTGTATCATCGTCGCCCCCACGTCGGTAATGTACCATTGGGAAAAGTTGCTGATGACGTTCTTGCCCCATTTGAGTGTCTGTTTGCATCATGGGCCCTTGCGTATGAAACCGGCCTTGGAACAGGATATATTGGTCACCTCCTACGGGGTATTAAGAAGCGATAAGTCCGATTTTAACGGATTAGAGTTTGATTTGGCTATTTTCGATGAGATGCAGGTAGCGAAAAATCAGAGTTCACAAATCCATAAGGTGCTTTTAAATTTGGATGCAAAAATGCGCATCGGTTTGAGCGGAACCCCGATAGAAAACCGGCTGTTGGAGCTCAAATCCTTGATTGATATCGTGCTGCCAAAATTCCTCCCATCCGATGCTGTTTTCAAAGAAATGTTTGTAAACCCGATTGAAAAAGGGCAGTCATTTGAAAGGGCCAACGTGTTGATGCGCTTGATACGCCCCTTCATTTTGCGTCGCAATAAAAAAGAGGTGCTTTTAGATCTTCCGGATAAAATGGAAGAGGTGATCACGGTAGATCTTTCGGACGAGCAAAAAGAGATGTATAAAAACATCTACCGAGGCTCCAGGGAGATCATCGATCAAGAATTAGAAAAGGATCCACATAAACAGGTGACGATCCATATTTTTGCCCTGCTTACAAAGCTCAAACAGATCTGTAACCACCCGGCTTTAATTTTAAAAGATGTACCCAACTATGCGTCTCACCAGTCGGGGAAATGGGATCTTTTTGTGGAGCTTTTAGAGGAGGCCCGATTGAGTGGTCAAAAAGTGGTCGTATTCACCCAATTCCTCGACATGGTGGCGATTTTTGAAAATTATTTACAGTCTCACGAGATAGGGTATGCCAAGCTGCATGGGGCCACCCAAGATCGAAAAGGGGAGGTGGAGCGTTTTCAAAACGATCCCGCATGCGAGGTTTTTATCGGTACAATCCAGGCCGCCGGTGTGGGTATTGATCTGACCAAAGCCTCCGTTGTGATCCACTATGATCGCTGGTGGAACTTTGCCAAAGAGAATCAGGCCACCGATCGGGTACACAGAATTGGGCAAACACGGGGTGTTCAGGTTTTTAAATTTCTATCCAAAGATTCTATCGAGGAAGACATTGACTGGATGATTGAGAAGAAAAAGCAGCTTTCGGAGCAAATACTGAGTTACGACCACGCCGAAGAGGATAAGCAACTCAGCCAAGATGAGCTTCTGGAGCTGATGCGCCGCCTAGATCACTCGATGAAAAATTTCTAATTAATCTGTCTTGTTAACCCCGATATTTCTAACAAATAATCAAGGAATCTTTATGTCTTTCTACATCTTCACAGCAGCACTGTAGATGTAAATAAATATTTTATTTATATTTTCCCCATTTTGTTTTTAAAGGATAAGCGGTCGAAATACACCCTTTTTCTTTTATTTTAACAAACTTTCACCTATAATCAGAGCCTCTTTTGAGGGGAATTTTTCACCGTGTCAGCCGTTACAACAAAAAATCTTTTGAATATTGTCATTATTGGGCGCCCAAATGTTGGCAAATCGAGCCTATTCAACCGTCTTGCCAAAAGGCGGGTGGCTATTGTGCACGACGAGCCTGGGGTGACACGGGATTGTATCCACGCAACTGCCGGCTGGGATCCTATGACCGACGTACGCGTTGTTGATACCGGCGGGGTATTTCAGGGCTCCACCTACGACCCC
>CAXNCP010000025.1:0-7553 GCA_964200935.1 Chlamydiia bacterium
AACATTTTAAGGAGACTATTAACCAATTATGGCAGTGAAAATCCGTTTGTCGCGTACCGGCCGCAGAAATTGCGCCAAGTTTCGCTTGATTGCGGCAGATACCCGCTTCCCACGAGATGGGCGTTTGATCGAGAATTTAGGTAGTTATGATCCTCACCAGGCAGAGGATTCCCTAAAAATGCAATTTGACAGAGAGCGCATTCAGTACTGGGTGAGCGTTGGCGCTGAACTCACTGAAAGCGTTGTAGATCTGTTTAAAACCCGTTACCCTGAAGTTTTGGAATTTATCCGAGACAGAAGAGAAAAACAGTTAAAAAAGAAACGTGAAGATTAGTATCCTTTCACTATTCCCCGATTTTTTTACGAGCCCTTTAAATACTAGTATTTTGAAAAGGGCTGTGGAGAAGGGACTAGTGACTATCCAGCAGGTTGATATCAGAGATTTTGCAGATAACAAACATCGCAAGGTCGACGATAGACCCTATGGAGGTGGACCCGGAATGGTCATGATGCCAGAGCCGGTCCAAGGGGCAATAGATTCCGTTCGAACGCAAGATGCCCATATAGTGTATTTGACGCCTCAAGGAAAACTCTTTGATGCGAAGATGGCAGAGAGATTTGCCAAGTTGGACCACCTAGTTTTACTATGTGGCCACTATGAGGGGATTGACCAAAGAGTGCTTGATCTGAATGTGACCGAAGAGGTCAGTATCGGAGATGTAGTTCTAACTTCTGGTTGCCCTGCAGCTCTTATGGTGATCGACGCCCTAGTCCGGTTTGTTCCGGGGGTTTTGGGCGACGAGCTGTCTGCGTTGGAAGATTCTTTTCACACAAACGACGGGGGGTTTGATTGCCCCCAATATACAAGACCTTGCGAATTTCGTGGGGTCAAAGTGCCCGAAGTTCTAACCCAAGGTGATCATAAAAAAATCGCCGAGTGGAGAGCAAAAGAGGGGAAGGCTAAGACACTTCGGGTTCGACCCGACTTGAATTTGAGAAAAAACTATGAACCAACTCATTGAAAAAATCAACGCGGCACACATGAAAGCTGTTGTGACTGCATTCGCTCCAGGCGATACCGTTAAAGTTCTTTTGAAAATTACGGAAGGCGATAAAGAGCGTACCCAGGTTTACGAAGGGACAGTAATCGGCCGTAAAGGTCGTGGTCTTTCTGAGACTTTTACTGTTCTAAGAACTGCTAATGGATACAAAACACAACGTACTATGTTTGTACACAGCCCAAAAATCACAGTTGAAGTGAAGCGTCGCGGTAAAGTCCGCCGTGCTAAGCTCAACTACCTTCAGTACAAAACTGGTGCTAAAGCACGCGTTAAGGATAGAATCGCCCCAAAAGCGAAGTAGATGTCTCTCTATTTTTACGAGAACGAGGCCAGAAATGCTGGCTATAACACCATTGCCGGTGTTGACGAAGCGGGTCGCGGCCCGCTTGCTGGCCCCGTTGTCGTAGCTGCCTGTATCCTCCCCCCATTTTTCGAGGCAAAAGACCTCAATGACAGCAAACTTCTTACAGAAAAAAAGCGTTCAGAGCTTTTCCATCTTCTTACAAATGACCCTAATATCCATTACGCAATCCGTATCATCGACCACAAAAAAATTGATCGGATCAATATCTTGCAAGCCACATTGGACGGGATGAAATCGGCCGTAAAAAACCTACCTGTTCGACCCGATTTTGTTTTGATCGATGGAAATTCGGCCCCCAAAATTGAGATCCCTTTGAAAACGATTGTCGATGGGGATAAATTATCTGCCTCGATAGCAGCAGCTTCGATATTGGCTAAAGTGACACGAGATCAATGGATGTTAAAACTCGATAAGAAGTATCCGAAATGGAACTTTATGAAACATAAAGGTTATGGGACAAAAGAGCATTTAGATCTGATCGAACAACATGGCTTAAGCCCGGTGCATAGAACATCTTTTGCCCCTATCCGGAATTACATGAACTATATGAAAATTCCTAAAAAAGAGAGATTCGAGCAGATGGATTTAGGAATGCTATTTTTAAAGGATCCACAAAATATCACATGAAACATATTGTATTGTCTGGCCCATCCGGAGTGGGCAAGTCCACCATCGCCGAGCGTCTGATCAAAGAAGGGATTTGTGAGAGAAATATCTCTTGCACCACCCGCCCAAAAAGGGCTAAAGAGGTGCAAGGGGTCGATTACGATTTCGTCTCAGATGTTGAATTCCATGAGATGGTCAAAAGAGGGGAGTTTGTAGAGGTGAAGGAGATATTCGGACACCTTTACGGGACAAAGCTCAAACGGATCTTAAATGCAAAAAAACCTTTATTGTTTGTCGTTGATGTAGATGGTATGCTATCGCTAAAAAATGCACATATCTCACTTTCGACCCTGTTCATCCTTCCCCCTAGTTTAGATGTGCTCAAATCTCGCCTAATGCATCGCGGATCCAATACGATGCAGGAAATCGATCGTCGAATTGAGCGTGCTAGCTACGAAATGACGAAAAAGGATCTTTACGATAAACAGGTCATCAACGATGATCTTAATATTTGTTACAACAAAGTTAAGGAGTTCATACAATCCAATGAAGAATCCCCATAAATCCCTCACAACAGAAGCATATCTTGTAGAGACAAAAGACCTTTTCAAATTAGCTCAATCTTTGATCGGTAAAGCCCGTCATGAAATTCGTGCTGGTAAAGAGGTAAAAATAAATCAATTTTTCCGATAAAATCATCGGTCAAGGCGTTCACAAGTGCTTAAAATCTCTTAAGTTGTTATACTTGGTGCCCTATGAACAAACATAAAAAGACATTGATTACCGCGGCGTTACCTTATGCAAATGGCCAAATTCATGTGGGCCATTTGGCAGGTGCGTATTTGCCTGCGGATATTTATCATCGTTACCTCGAAAGCACTGGCCAAGACAGCCTGTTCATCTGTGGTTCCGATGAGTATGGGATTGCAATCACTATTAAGGCGGAGGAGGCCAAAAGGACTCCCAAGCAACAGGTTGATCACTTTCATGAAATCAATCGCTCTTTGTTCATGCGGATGGGAATCAAATTCAGTCACTATTCTCGCACAACATTGGATCATCATGCTAAAAGGACTCAAGAGATCTTTTTAGAGCATTTGAAAAATGGCTGGATTGAAAAAAAGACGATCCATCAACTCTATTCACCCTCTGAAGGGCGCTTTTTGGCCGACCGATATGTTGTTGGAACATGCCCAAAATGTGGATATGCAGCGGCAAGAGGAGATGAGTGCACGAAGTGTGGCGCCAGTTTTGAAGCGACCGATCTGATCAATCCCGTATCAAAAATGAGCTTAAGCCCCCTTGAACTTAAGGAAACAGAGCATTACTTTTTCCGGTTTGATTTATTCAAGGATCAGCTGAAAACATGGCTTGAGACCCGTCATTTCAAACCTTCAACCATGAATTTTAGTAGACAGTACATAGAAGATTTGAAACCACGTTGCATCACTAGAGATCTTGATTGGGGTGTCCCTCTTCCCTTACCAAATACTAAGGGGAAGGTTTTGTACGTCTGGTACGATGCGCCCATAGGTTATATCAGCGCAACCTATGATAAAGACCCCTCGCTTGTCGACTCCTATTGGCTTGATCCTAAGACCCGTTATGTTCAGTTTGTTGGCAAAGATAATACCACATTCCACTCGGTCCTTTTCCCGGCGATGATCATGGGGCAAGACACCTCTTACAAATTGGTGGATGATCTCGTGGTCAACGAGTTCTTGAATCTCAAAGGGGAAAAATTCAGTAAGTCGAGCGGTAATTCTCTTGATCTAGAATCGATGCTCAAATGGATTTCTTCGGATCAGCTACGTTTTTACCTCTCCTTGATTGCACCGGAACACCAAGATTGTGATTTTTCTTTTGAAGACCTGGTTGTCCGTGTAAATGCGGAGCTTGTTGGGAAAGTGGGAAATTATATCCATCGCACCCTGAGTTTTATCCATACCCGAATTGGGCATGTGCCGCATCAAGGTAACCTCAATGAAGATGATCATCAGTTTCTTTTGGAGCTAGATCGTCTGCTTCAGGATGGGGCAAAAGCATACGAGGGCTTTTCGATCAAAAAGGGGGCCGAAGTCCTTTTAGAGATTGCACAGTTATCCAACCGTTATTTTGACCATCAAAAGCCCTGGGCCCTCGTAAAGGAGCCAGTAGACCGTAATAGGTTGGAAACGGTGTTGTGGTGTTGCATCAAAGCGGTCAAGGCCATACTGATTCAAATGGGGCCACTGATGCCATTTGCTACCTCAATTGCCTGGGGTTACTTAGGGATCGATACAGTCCCAAAACGGGGAGAGGGGATGGATGCTGGTGTCTTAGCGATTCGACCTCCCGTACCTCTTTTTCATAAACTTGAACTTTTAGCCAAAGAGACAAATGTGTCCGATTTGAATGAAACCGCCCAACAAACAGTCGCCACCGCTGCACCAATTGCGGCACCCGCCCAAAAACCTCTTATTGAGTTTTCTGATTTTGAAAAAGTCGATTTACGTGTTGCAGATGTTTTGATGTGCGAGCCTGTACCTAAAAGTGACCGTCTTTTGCAATTCACACTGGATGTTGCTGGCGAAAAAAGGGTAATCCTATCAGGTATTCGCCAGTTCGTACAAGATCCGGCATCTTTAGTTGGTAAGAAGGTTGCAATTGTAGCAAATTTAAAACCCAGAAAGATGATGGGTATAGAAAGCCATGGGATGATCCTTTCGGTTTTAGAGGGAGAAAAGTTTGAAATGCTCTCTTTTGAACATGCACCTTCAGGTGGGAAGATTTCCTAAAATCTAGGGGCTTTTAAAAGGGCCCTTTTTTATCCCTCGGCACCAAATTTGAAGATCTTCCTGCCTATTAAAAATACGGGAATATTCACAATGAGATCACCAATACAATCGAGTAGGAATTTTGAATTTGAGATCCCTTTTTGAGAGAAGGGGTTATTTTTTACAGCAAATTTCACTAGACTCGAGCAAGTTTTCACAATTGTGTAGAGTGCGCATCCCATCAAAACTAAACCTAGTGCGATGATTAAAGATGTTGCAATCGATTGGATCGTTTTTGTTAAAAGATTCGAAATTCTCGAGCATAAATTTTTTTTGGAAAAATTTCCCTCTGTAACCGCTAAAGATAAATCGGTAGATCCATTTGTCTGCATATAGAACCCTTGATTAGAATCATCATGCCAAAAAAAATAGTTTTTTTTAAAGAGGTTATTAAGACTTTTATTCCCATTTTTATTGCCGTACTTGTCTTAAGAATAACAAATCTATTCTAATCTTTTTTATCTCATTCTTAAGGCAGCCTCTATTGCTTGATCGATCCCAATAAAAATGGAATATCGGTTGGCATTTTCAATCATAAAAGCTGGCGTCGATACAACCCGATTGAGCGGATCTACAACACACTCATCAGCTCTAGCGCTTTTAAATTGAATTTTGGGGTTTTCTTTTTGATAGGTAAGATCCTCCCCCAGTGTAATTGTAAGATTTTGAGCCTCTTTTAAGGCTAAAGCGACTACAGCAGGGGATATGCAAATCGCAACAATCGGCTTTTTATTATTATGAAAGGAGACGATCGCCTTTTTTAGTTCCTCTCTGACCTCCCCATGAAATCCCTTTGAGCCGAAGTCGGATAACACATTTGCAGCCCCCAGCCCCCCGGGCATCACTAAAAGGTCAAAAGAATCTGGTTCAAGATGGCTCAAATCGAGTGTATTACCACGGGAAATGCGACTTGCCTCATCCATAGGATTTCTGTTACCCAGCCCCTTTTTAACCCCTTTTAAGTGGGATAAAGCCGGTACTGACTCATCTGGAGCAAAACCAACCCAGTCTATTCCATGTTTTTCTAGCGCGACTAAAGAGAGGACCGCCTCATTCACCTCTGTACCGTCCTTGTGTCCGCAACCAGAAAAGATCACCACCGCGCGCATCTGTCTCATTCTCATGTTATTACCGTTTTAATCTTTAACCAAAGCTAGGGTTTAAGGCAAATTTTTGGACCTGAGGCATCAAATCGAAAAAATTGCTCTTCCATGGGCTCGTTATCCTATTCATTCAGAGGGGGTTAAAATTAAAAAATAGGAGACTGAATTCTATTGAAATTTAATAAAAAAATATTTATAATAGTGTAAGGGGGACTCACTATGCCAACAGTAAATTCTATTCCAGGATCATCAAATAATCTGGATCAACCTTTAGTTCATAATCCACAAACTGGGAAATTTGGACAACGAAATGTCGAGCCAGGCAAATCGTATGGTTGTCCAAATTGGTTGAAAATCTCTAAGTACATTCCTGTCGTTTCCATCATTGCGATGGTCCCAGCTTTAGTGCTATTTGCTATTGCATGCAAGCGAAATAAAAATCTTGCAAAACATGTAAAGGATATCCAAAGACTTGAGGATGCAAAAACAAGGGTTATAGCAACATGGATTCTCGGATTTGTATTGCCCGTTATAGGAAATCTTGCAGCTTTCGTTTGGGATCGTTCGGCTCAAAACCAAAAATAACCGCTTACTCAGCAAGTATTAAAAAACCTCTAGAGTCTGCTCTTCAAAAAGGGACTGTTGTTTATCGACAAACGCAGGTTCATGCAGTTTTTCGAGATTTTTCTGGAGGAAATTTTTTAGCCCTGTAAATCTTTGATCGGTAGATACGCTTTTAACAGCCATTGCAACGGCCCTTTTGGAACCGACCAAAATGACGAGCTTTTTTCCCCTTGTGATACCGGTGTAAACCAGGTTTTTTACTAAAAGCTTGAAATGAGACGTGTGGATGGGCATCACAATGACAGGACACTCACTCCCTTGATATTTATGGACACTCACTGCGTAGGCTAATATCAACTCGTCGATTTCTGTAAAATTATACTCAACTTGTTGACCATCGAATTGGACAACGAGCTCCTCTTCTTTCTCGTCAATTTCAACTATTCGCCCCACGTCCCCGTTGAAGACTAATTTGTCATAATTGTTTCGGATCTGCATCACTTTATCGCCAAGACGGAAAGTGCGACCCATTTTAGTCACCCTTTTGAGGGAGGGGTTCAATTTATCTTGAAGTGCGACGTTCAGGTTAAGGGTACCCAAAACCCCTTTTTTCATCGGTGAGAGGACCTGAATCTCCTCAAAGGGGTGGAACCCTTTGGTTTCGGGTAGCTTTTCGGTGACCAGATGTAATATCCGAGCCATGATCTCTTCCGGTTTTTCAAGAGCTATGAACCAAAAATCGCTTTTTGGATCCTCTTCAAGTTCGGGGAACTGCCCCTGATTCACCTTGTGGGCGTTTCGGATGATTCGTGATCCTTTAGCCTGGCGAAAGATCTCTTTGAGGCGCGTTGTAGGGATCGTCTCTGATTCAATGAGATCTTTGAGTACTGAACCGGGGCCAACGCTGGGGAGCTGGTCAATGTCTCCGATTATGATCACCCTGGCTTTGGTTGGGATCGCTTTTAAAAGGGAGGACATGAGGTGAGTATCAATCATGCTTGCTTCATCGATGATCAAAAGTTCACACTGTAAAGGATTA
>CAXNCP010000026.1:0-7536 GCA_964200935.1 Chlamydiia bacterium
AATGAGCCGGAATTCCACTTCTCCTTTGCTGCGAGCTTTTTGACGATTTGAGTTGGGACCATATTTTCGTAGTCGGCGTAGCTCTTTTCGTCTAAAATTAAAGTTCCTCCAGAAAGAAGGGGCCTCAAACAAGCCATCAATCCACCAATTCGGGATAAATTGAGGTTACCGCGATAGCTCGCCCCTTTGAAACGGGGGTAGGAGCTGAATTGGTCTTGAATATTTGTCCAAAGTTGTCCCCATTTCCAAATAATCTCTTTGGGTGATCCCGTTGTGCCGGAGCTGGTCAGGTTGATGCAAGTTTCTAAAGGGATGGAATCTAAAGTTTTGGCTTCTCTTCTTTTTTGCGGAATATGAAAAGCTACCGATATGCCTTGCCTTAAAAGGGCGAAGAGTCGAATGACCGCCTCAAGCTTAGGTAGTTTGCTTAAAATTTCGCCCTCCTCAATGCTTGTCCTATTGATCCGCTTATCAAGTTCCTGATAGCTGATCTTTTCTGAATGAGTAATGATTGCAATCGACGAGGGGTCAGCTTTTTTAATCGGGCAGGAAGCGACCTCTACTTTAAATCGATCCACATCGATTCCGATCGGCTCAGTGTAAAGACCTAGATAGGTGGCAAGCTTTAAAATCGGGGTGCTGTCTTCTAACGAGCTACTCAATATGAACCGTTTCCCAAGTTTTTTTGAAAGATTATAGACCGGTTCATAAAATACCCTATAGGGTTTGACCACTGCTGCAACCACTTGTTCGTACTTGAGCCGGTTTTCCCAACCTTTTTCAAGGAAACTCTCATCGATTGCTAAAGGAATATTGAGCTCAAGAACCTCCTCGATATTCTTTGTCGGTTCCTCAAAAAAATCGAGCCGTTCTTTTGGTACAATAGAAGCAAGTATTTTCACCTCATCCAAGGATAAAGTCCGGTTAGCATCAATTCTGATTTTTGCAGCCGTATGACTCAAAGTGCTTTTTAAAAGCTCTAGACTTGGCTCAAAATCGAGATGGGTGATTTTTACCTTGATCGTGGACGCATTTTTTGCACGAAGGATGTCCTCTTCGCTTGCAACAAAAAATGCTCTCGGTATTGGTCCTATTTCGGTCAAAAGGGACATTTGTAGTGGAAAATGAACCTGGGGTATACAGGGGAGCTCAACCGTGGAGTGATTGTACTCTATTTCAATCAGATTTTTTTCGCCTTGAAATGGTTCCATCAAACGAAAGGTTTTTTCTCTCATAAAAAGTAAGCTTTCAAAACGAATAAAAGGGTAAAAAGGATGAAGGTAAATCCTATTTTGGGAAGTAAAGAGGCGATCTCATCCTCTTCCCAGAGCTTTTTTAAGATGTGAAAAATGGACGGAATCAGCAAAAGATTTAGAGGAGAGGGGGCTATTGCAAAAGGTGCTAACAAGGAGAGGCTAACCTCGATTTTTCCAAAACGGGGCCCATAGAGGACGACCAACGTATTTTTTTTGGTGAGTGTATCCTCTTCAAAATCGCGCAAATTGTTTAATCCAAGGAGAGCCACCGAAAAAAACCCGGGTGCCAGCCCGATAAACAGGGGGTACCAGCTAAATTCCAAAGTTTGCAAATAGGTCGTAAAAAAAACAGCAATAGATCCGAAGAAAAATAGGACAATAGGTTCCGATACCCCTTTATAGGCGTAGCTGATAGGTCCTTTTGTGTAAAAAACGCCCAAAAGAACAGCCAGCCCATACATGCAGAGGATGATGGGCCCACCACGAAAGATGAGAGGAATGCTTAGAGCGAGCCCTCCCAAAAAGGTAAGGGCCATGAACCAAAAAAGGTTTTTTTTTGCCACAAGCCCTGAGGCCCCCAGACGTCTTGGCCCTTTTCTCAAAGCCGTATCTTTCCCCTGAATGCAGTCGTAGTAGTCATTAGCCAAGTTTGTTCCCATTTGTATAAAAAGGGCACAAAATAGGGTGATTGCAAAAATACCCCAATCAGGTTTTGGCGCTAAAAGCGTTCCGATCACAACAGGACTGATGGATGCTATCCACGTTTTCGGCCTTGTCCCCTCGATCCAGAGTTGCATTCTTCCCTCGATATTTTTGAAAATTTGGTTTCCTTTTTTCCAAAAAGGCCTGTTTGCCCTCTTTGGCTTCGTCGGTTTTGTAGTAGAGCATGGTTGCAAGACCGGCTAGCTCCTGAATTCCTGATTGACCATCGATGTCCGCATTGAACGAAGCCTTTAGACACGATAATGCAGTTGGGGAGTGGGATAGAAGGGTACGGCACCACTCAATTGTTGTTGATTTGAGATCTTCATAAGGGACGACAACATTGACAAGCCCCATATCGAGTGCTTCTTGGGCCGAAAATTGGCGGCACATGAACCAGATTTCTCTCGCTTTTTTTTGCCCTACGATGTGTGCTAAATAGCTAGAGCCGAATCCTCCGTCAAAAGACCCTACTTTCGGACCCACTTGACCAAAGCGGGCATTGTCGGCAGCAATAGTCATATCGCAAAGAACGTGTAGGACGTGCCCCCCGCCGATGGCGTATCCTGCTACCATTGCAATGGTTGGTTTAGGACATGAGCGTAATTTTTTTTGGAATGTGAGCACATTTAAGCTCTCGCGGCCAAAGTCATCTCTATAACCCTCGTCGCCTCGAACACTTTGATCGCCTCCAGAGCAAAAGGCCTCTTTTCCATAACCTGACAAAACAATCACACCGATCTCAGTATCTTCAATCGCGTCGTCAAGGGCATGCATCATTTCTAAAACTGTTTGGGGGCGAAAAGCATTTCTTTTATGCGGACGATGGATTGTTATCCAAGCAATCTGATCCTGTTTTTCGAAAAGGATATCTTGAAAGTTCATAGAAGCACCATTCTTAAAAGTTTGGCAAGTTGCAAAGGCTTTTCTAGATGTACTAGATGCCCGCTTTGTTCAATGCTGTGAATAAATATAGGCTCTAAAGAGCCTTTTAAGCAATCTTCCATCTCTTTTTTGAGGGGATCTTTTTCACCAAAGATGAGATGTACGGGTAATTTAAAAGGAAAAGTGTGTGTTTTTTGGTTCAGTATACTCAACGTTTGGAACTGTTTGAGTACAGATTGGGGATTGAATTGAGCTTTGATTCTTAAAAGGGATTCACTTGGACTATAACCTGCAAATATCGGCAGAGAATACCACCATTTTAAAAACGGATCCATTTCCAAATTTTTGAGTTTTTGGTGAACCTCTTCTTCAAATTCCCCCCTTTTTTTTGATCCGAAACCCTCCAATTTTAACCTTGAGGAGATACAGACTACATGACTGAAAAGATCGGGAAAATGGGATAGAAGCTCTAAGGCAACTCGTCCACCCATAGAGTAGCCTATGACGGGTATGGGGTGGGAAAATGTGCTTTCGATGAATGCACGAATTTTTCCTAGAACCGCTGGAAAATCACCCTCCGGCAGGAGGATCACTACAGGACTCGAAAAAGTTTTGATCTCACGAACCAACAATTCAAAATCTTCATGAGTCGATAGAAAGCCACCGATCACTAGAACCGGATTTTTTATTTGTACAGGAGAAGAGTTTGTTCTTTCAAAGTGCATTCCAAAGTATCCTTTAGACGCTTTATATGATGTTGATCTACCTCTTGAACAGTAATCATCTCTACCAAGGCGGGCCGTTTTTGATGAATGAGCGTTTCGATGCACAGATCCTCATTGAAGGAAAAGTAATCTAAGCCAAAGTTCTTGGCGACAAGGGCATAATCCAGACTATGGGGCATCATGAAGAGCTCTTCACTTTCTGACAGCTCTTTTACCCCTTCAAGGTAGTTGAAGATTTGCCCCCCTCCATTATTGAAAACGATGATGATCAAAGGAAGAGGATTTCTTTTTAAGAAAAATAAGGAATTGAGATCATGCCAAAAGGTCATATCCCCCAAAATCGCCAGGGTGGGGCGATCTTTTTTTAATGCGATCCCGATAGCTGTTGCGATATTCCCCTCTATCCCTGAGTGGCCCCTGTTCGCGTAAATATCCCCTCGAAATTCATTCGGGTAAAAAACACGATCCAAATGCCTTATAGGCATGCTATTACCAATGAACAAGTTAAAAAAAGTTCCTGATTTGGAAAGTAGACGGATGAATGCAATTTCTGAGATCTGTGGCTTTTCAAAAAGGGCTCTATCAATCGATTGGAAGCTGATCTCAGAAAGTTCTAAGCAGTTTTTGATGTAGCTGGAGAAAAGGCGGGCAGGGGTGTATTGAATAAGATCATGGATGAATTGTGCAGGGTGCATTACGATCCTATGGGTGATCGCGTGTTGCGGGTCGGCCCTTTCGGTGTGGGGTGTGATATAGACCACCCTTTCAATAGAATTGAGCCACGGATCGATCGATTTATTGACAAAACGATCCCCAAACTTAACCACAATATCTGGCTTTAAATCCTCTAGTAGATGTTCAAAATTTTGTAAGACATAACGGTTAGAGCTATACTTTCTACAGTTCGATAAGGGATCGATAATGATCGGCCAGCATAAATGTTTAGCAAATTCAAGAAGGGCTTTAGATTCCACCATGTCGGTCTGTCCCACAACAATGACACCCCTTTCATAACAGAGGATCTCCTGCTGGATCTTTAGCGCCTCTTTTGCACCCAAAGTCCTCTCGATCGTTTGAAACGAGGTCTTCGGTTTAAGCGTCGGTCGATTTTTCACCGTTGTATGGATCATCGGCGTTCTAAACTGACAATTCAGATGAATAGGTCCACCATTTTCTTGTTTGGACACAAAAACGGCATGGGCCACCATTGATTTTACAAATCCTTCGGGCACCTCAGGAGACGGCGGGGGAAATTGAAAATGTAAACGGATGAAAGGGTGGAAAAAGTCGTATTGTTCGATGGTTTGATTGGCCATCGATAGATGTAACTCTGGAGGGCGATCTGCGGTCAAAAGGATCAAAGGGACATGCGTATGAAATGCTTCGATTACAGCAGGTAACAGGTTTGCAAGGGCACTACCCGAGGTGACAATCAAAGCAACCGGCTCTTTAAGCGATTTGGCAAGACCGAGTGCAATATAACCGAGTCCTCTTTCATCAAAGTGGGTATGCACATCCGCTAAGGGATTCCGTTTGGCGGCAAGGTTTAAAGCAGAAGATCTTGATCCGGGTGCAATGCAAAAATGGCGCACATTTTGAGCTACAAGCTCCTCAATAATGCTCTCTGAAAAAAGGGTGTTCCAGTACGCGGTATTCATAATTTACCATAGGTAAGGGGAAATTTTGTGATCGAGCTCATTCCATTCCTGGTCAATTGTGGATCCCTCCACGAGACCACTACCTGCAAAGAGGTAGAGATTTTCATTTTTAAGAAGAACCGATCGGATGGCAACAGAGGCTAAAGTCGTCCCGTCCAACATCAGAGCAAAAGGGGCAGCGTATAAGCCTCGATCGAAAGGTTCTACCTGGTAAATCTTCTCTAATGCAGTGGTTTTAGGATATCCGGCGACAGCGCTTGTGGGGTGTAAAAGACGGATCAAGTCTGAGTCGCTCACATCGGGTTTAAGTATCCCCTCAATTGTTGTTTTGAGATGGTAGAGGTGATGCGATGTCAAAATTGAGGGGTGTTCATCGACGTGGACCTCAACGCAAACTGTTTTCAGTTTCTCTAAAAGATCATCAATTACGTATTGATGCTCTTTTCTATCTTTTTGAGACTCCAAAAGGAGGCTGGGATTTTGATCGATGGGTAAAGTTCCTGCAATAGCAGCGGTCAAAATGTGGTCTTTTTTCCGCTCAAAAAGGCGCTCCGGTGTTGCACCCATAAATGCTACACCTTTTTGGGGCATGTAAAAAAAGATGTCTTGTGAACGAAAAATGGCCAGATGATTATTAATCAATCGTTTGGCATCCAGCGAATTTTCAAATTTCAAAACGGTTTTTCGTGCTAAAACGATCTTTTCGATCCCTTCGAACCCATTCTCTACAGTTTTTGTATAGGAAGCTTTATCCGGAAGATCGGTTCTATTCAGGGGTTTTTCCAGGGGCTCAATCACCGGGTAGATGCGCGATTCGATCCTGTAGCTTGCCGGTTGAATCCATACGGATGTAGGAAAAGTGTTCCAAAGGTCACCTTTACGCTCAAAAGGGAAAAAATCTTGAAAACCGATTTGGGGAAAAATATTGGGGGAGAGGGTGTCGCTTTGGTGCTGTATCCCATACCCTCCGAACGTAAATTGTGGAGTTGCAAATAAGAATTTTGGGTACACATCCTCTTGAAAAAGCCACTCAATCACAGTTTTTTTCCTGTATAAATTGTTACTACACCAAAAAATAGGGAGCGATATTCAACCTCTTTAAAGCCGGCAGTCTCTAGTATTCGGCTAAATTCTTCTCTTTGTGCGAATGTTTCAATCGTTTCATTGAGATAGCGATAGGCTTTGAGGTTGGAGGAAAAAAGGGCACCGATGAAGGGGAGTACGTAGCGGATGTAGAAAAGAAAGCCCTTTTTGAAAAAAAAGGATTTTGGGGTGGAAAACTCAAGAATGTGGACTGATCCACTATTCTTTAAAATTCTGTAGATCTCCGCTAACCCTTTTTGTGGATCCATAAAATTACGAATACCAAAACTTAAAGTCGCAATATCAAAACTATCGTCGGAAAAAGAGGTCTTATGCCCATCCTCCACAAGGAGCTGCACAACTGATCCATAACCGGCCTTGAAGACTTTTTTTATCCCCACTTTCAACATCTCTGTCGATACATCGATTCCGACTGCACTGATGATGTTTTCACGAAGTTTCATATTGATCAGTAACTGATCGCAAGTGCCTGTTGCGATGTCGATCATCTTCAAGGGTCGATCTTTGGGTATAGTTCGAACTAAGGCTTTTCTAAACCACGGATCTTGTCCAAGAGATATCACACGATTGGTCATGTCATAAACTTTTCCAATAGAATCGAACATAGATGCAACATGTTCTCTCGAAGGAATTCGTTGGCTCGCTTTCATGAGGTGATTTTTACCAGAAAGATTTTATATATACAACCAAAAACCCTCTGAGAATATTGTTTCAACCTTTTCAAATTTTAAAAGACTAAATTTTTATAAACTAAAAAAATCCTTAACAGAAAACGAAAGAGTGTGTTAATAAATTATTGAAAAATAAGGTTAAAAGACAATTATATGAGTAGCTTAAGTGCTCTAGCACTAGAGAGTGCATCTAATCAGGCCGTAGGTGCTGTGGCGGGTGAGATAATTAATGATGATTTAGAAAATGGTCAAGTTCAATCTAGAATCGGTTCTAGAGAGGTTGCGCCAAGGCGCGAATATTTTAAAGATCGAGCAGCAACGATGATCACGATTTACCAGGGTGTATCTGGAGTAGCAGGGATAGCCGGTGTTGTGGCCTTGATCGCAGGTGTTTTATTGAAAGACCCCTATATTCTCAGCATGGGCATCGGTTTGATCTTTATTGGCGGTGGGGGTGCAGTTATTGCAGGAAAATATAGGGATTTGAAGTCTCATAATCAGATTTTTGATGATATGTTGGCCGAAAATAGCCGCT
>CAXNCP010000027.1:0-7530 GCA_964200935.1 Chlamydiia bacterium
TTTCAAACCTCTTCACGAATGCTACGGTGAATAACGATTTCTCCATTGAGGATGGTGGATACCAACTCCCCTTAATCCTAAATCAAACCAAACAGCGGTTGCTCATCCCTGTTCTAGACCTCGGGATCGGTGCAAGCTATGATCGATCTCTAACCCTCTTTTCCCACCGTTTTTTTACAATCAAAATAGAAGCTGGTTTTTTCCTGAAATCCTGGATAGGGTCAGACAAATTTTTTCTAGGTACAGGCTACGCACGAGGTTTAGAGTCCATTTCTCTGAAGGGTTGGTCGGCAGGTGTAAGTGTCGATTTTTGAACGATTCTAAGAGATTTTCTTTAGTATGGTTTCGAATTGTTCCATGAAAAGATCTACCTCATCCAGTGTGTTGTACACACCTAAGGAGATCCTGAAAAAAGCATTTGCGCTGTAATGTTTCAAAGCAGGCAGCGCACATAGAGAACCCGATCGAATTTCTATCCCCTTTTGCCCAAGAAGCAGGGCCATATCCATCGGATGCCCCTTTTTCAACACGCAAGTCACCATCGATGTGGCATCGTTTGCGCTGATAAGCTCCACGTTAGGTATTTTTGTCAGGCACTCAGCATAACGCTTTTGTATTTCCCCTAAATGGGCGGTAGCCAGTACTACCTCTTCCTTCTCAAGCCATTCCAATGCCGCCTTCCAACCAATGATTTCCCCAATCGGGGGAGTACCAGCCTCAAATTTGAAAGGGGCCGGTTGGTAAATCATCTCCTCATCAAAAGCTGCAATCATATCACCGCCATAAGTCAGCGGCTCAAGAAGATCTAAAAACCTAGGTGCAATATAAAGAGCTCCTACACCCGTTGGCCCATACATTTTATGAGCCGAAAAAGCCATAAAATCGATCTTCATCCACTCCACATCGATGAGTTTTGTCGCTATGCTTTGCGCTGCGTCGACTATGAATATCCAATTCTGGTCTTGGCAAAGATCTCCCAGCCTCTTTAAATCTTGCTCTACTCCGGTCACGTTTGAGACATGTGCTATCGATAAAGCCTTTACACGGGATGTATCCATTTTTTCAAAGCTTTTCCAGTCGACTTTACCATCCACAAGAATCGGTAGATCTACGACCTTCAAAAGCCCTTTTTTCTCAAGCGCTTTGAAGGGAAGGTAATTTGCGTGGTGCTCTAATGGGGAAATCAAGATTTCTGCACCGTGTGGCACCAACTGCGTCAAAAAATGGGCCGCCTGGTTGAGTCCATCGGTTGCCCCTTTGGTAAAAATGATCCCTTGACTATCAGATGAGGAGATCTTTTTTGCGATCAGTGTCCGGGCAGAGAAATAATCTTTTGTCGCTTTCTGTGCCCTAGGATACAAGGAACGGTTTACGGTTGCATACGCATCACGATAAAACTCCATCTTTGTCTCTAAAACACTTAGGGGTTTTAGTGTAGTTGCTGCAGAGTCTAGGTAGATGAGGCCTTGATTGGATATAAGGGGAAATTCCCCTCTTAATATAGTCTGTACCTGATCTACCCGACTCATTTTTAGCCACCACTTTTTGCAAATAGGGCTGTTTTCCCCTTGATTTCCCCTAAAAAGGATTCGATCAAAATCTCTTTTGCCCGCTCCTCGTTTATCCCTCTCGATAAAAGATAGAAAAGATCCTCTTTGGAGGGTTTTGCAATTGTAGCTCCATGCGACGCTTTCACATCATCATGATATACCTGGATCCCTGGTAATGTTTTGGCTTGCGCCCTACCAAAGACCACGTTGTTGTTTTTTTGGAAGCTTTCGGTCTTATGGGCCCCTTGGGCAACATAAATGGATCCTTCAAACCAAGAGCGAGCCGATTCCTCTACCACACCTTTAAAAAGCTGATTGGATCTTGCGTAGGGGGCACGATGCTCCACTAAAACTTGAGTACGGATCGTCTCACGCTCTGTCAAATGCCAGCCACCTATGAGATCGGCTTGAGCCCCCTCACCCAAAATGGTCGCTTTAATGGATTCGGTTGTCTGCTGCACCGCA
Organism: Chlamydiia bacterium; assembly: GCA_964200935.1. Taxonomy (GTDB): domain Bacteria; phylum Chlamydiota; class Chlamydiia; order Chlamydiales; family RGXB01; genus RGXB01. The sequence goes on from CAXNCP010000027.1 coordinate 2,016, forward strand.
TCGATCCAACTCACGTGAGTCAAACGCCCATTTTTTTTGAGGATATACTCACTTGAAAGCTCAATCTGGTCCTTTTGATTTGCAACAAAAAGCCGTTTTAAACTGGCGTTTTCCTCGATGTGGGCACGCACACTATAACAGCCAGCCGATCCAGGTTCAAAAACCAGGCTTGCATCAACCCCTTTGGAACAATAGACCTCATACTTACCGGGCAAAAAGATCGTTACCGGCTCAGAGCTCACAAAGTTTTTAGGGAAGAAAACGAAATAGTCGGCTTCACTCTCCTGATTTTCAAAAAAATCAAAAAAGATAGACCTGGCCTCCACCATTGTGAAACACTCTACTTTTTGCGGTAGTTGATGGGCTTTAAGCTCTCCCTTCATAACCCTCAACCTCGAGTACTTTTGCCAAATCCTTGTTTCCTGAACGGATAATTTTTCCATCCTGCATCACGTGAATCACATCGGGCTGAACGAAATCCAGTAGACGCTGATAGTGGGTGATCAAAATGATACTGCGATCTTTGGAGCGGAGCTTTTCTATCGCTTGCCCAACAGCCTTTAAAGCATCGATGTCCAATCCCGAGTCGGTTTCATCCAAAATGGCAAGACATGGCTCAAAAAGGGCCATTTGCAAGATTTCACTTTTCTTTTTCTCTCCCCCCGAAAAATTCGCGTGAAGATCTCTTTGGATCAATTGTGGATTGAATTTCACAAGCGCCATCTTCTCATCTAGCACCCTATCAAACTCCTCATTGACCATCGGATCGAGCCCTTTTTGCTTGCGATGCAAATTAAAAGACTCTTTTAAGAACTCTTTTGTATTGAGCCCCGCAATCTCTAAAGGATACTGAAAGCTTTTGAATACCCCTTTCAGCGCCCTTTGGTTTGGCTCCATCTCTAAAAGATTTTCTTCTTTGTAGGTGATCGATCCCCCCAAAATTTGGTAGGCCGGATGTCCTGCCAATACGTTGGATAAACTCGATTTTCCGGCACCATTAGGGCCCATGATCGCATGGACCTCATTAGCCCCCACCTTTAAAGAGAGTCCATTCAAAACTTTCTTGTCGTCTACGGAAACTTCTAAATTGTCGATGACTAACATGTTAACCTACGGATCCTTCTAATTTGATCATTAATAATTTTTTCGCCTCTTGTGCAAATTCTAAAGGAAGCTCCTGCATGACCTCTTTACAGAAACCGGACACAACCATGCTGATCGCCTCCTCTTTATCAAATCCTCTAGCCTGTAAATAGAAAAGAATCTCCTCGTTCAAGCGGGATGTGCTCGCCTCATGCTCGATCTCGGCCGAGGCATTCGATGATTCGATTACAGGAAAGGTGTGCGCTGAGCAATTTGTATCCACAAGCATTGAGTCGCACTGTGTGTAATTTCTCGCATTTTCAGCCTTAGGGCCTACCATCACTAGCCCGCGGTATGTATTAGAGGACTGATCAGCCGAAATCCCCTTCGATATGATGGTGGACTTTGTGTTTTTGCCCACATGGATCATCTTTGTCCCGGTATCGGCTTGCATTTTTTTATTTGTAAGCGCTACAGAGTAGAACTCGCCCACCGAATGGTCCCCGATCAAAACACAGCTTGGATACTTCCATGTGATACTCGAGCCCACCTCTACTTGGGTCCACGAAACTTTTGAATGGTCACCAAGACATTTGGCCCTTTTTGTCACAAAGTTGTAGACACCACCTTGGCCATTTTCATCTCCGGGGTACCAATTTTGCACGGTTGAGTAGCGGATTTCTGCTTTTTCCATCGCAACGAGTTCTACGACTGCAGCATGGAGTTGTTTAGAGTCAAATGAGGGTGCCGTGCAGCCTTCTAAATAGCTGACATAAGAGCCCTCTTCAGCTATAATCAGCGTCCTCTCAAACTGACCGGTGTTTTCTTCGTTAATCCTAAAATAGGTGGAAAGCTCCATAGGAGAGCGTACCCCTTTAGGGACGTAGACAAAGGAACCGTCCGAAAAAACCGCCGAGTTTAAAGCGGCAAAATAGTTGTCGGCCACTGGCACCACAGAACCTAAGTATTTTTCTATAAGCTCAGGAAAACGTTGCACCGCCTCAGAGATTGAGCAAAGGACAACCCCTGCATCTTCTAACTTCTTTTTAAAGGTTGTCGCAATTGATACTGAATCAAAAACCAGATCGACAGCCACATTAGCTAATCGATGCTGCTCGTCAAGGGGAATACCCAGCCTTTCATAGGTTTTTTTGATTTCAGGATCTAGCTCATCTAAAGAAGAGAGCTCAGGCTTTTTTTTAGGCTCTGCGTAGTAGCTTATTTTTTGAAGATCTATAGGATCAAATTGCAGGTTCGCCCAATTAGGGGGCGCCATAGATAGAAATTTCTTGAATGCCTCAAGACGAAAGTTCAATAAAAAAGGGGGCTCCTTTTTTTTCATCGAAATACGTCGGATCACCTCTTCATTGAGGCCGGGCTCAAAGACCTCGCTCTCAATAGCTGTTTTAAAACCAAATGGATAGTCGCTCATCAGGGGGGTATTTTACTAGAGAGGAGCCATCCGTGTCAACCAAACCCGCAGATAAGCCTTTAAATTTTTCGTTAAAATTAAATTTATTTTTTAAAACTGTGATTTGTTAAAAAATGGAGCTTAGGAATGACTCAACTTTTTTGAGGTCTTCTAGAGTATCCACCCCGTGTGCCAAATGACTGGTCTCGAACACCTCGATCGGAATTTTATGAAAAAGGGGGGTCAGTTGCTCTAACATCTCCATGTGTTCTAAAGAACAGGGTTCAAGCTTTTTTAATTTCTCGAGCGCCTCTTCTGTATAGGCATAGAGACCCACATGTCGAAAATGCTCCCCACCCACATTATCCCTGTCGTATGGGATACAATGACGAGAAAAATAGAGCGCTTCGTTGTCGACATTCGTCACCACCTTCACAACATTTAAAGATCTCATTTCTTCCAAAGACTCGATCTTTTTCTTCAAAGTCCAAATCCTCGCTCCCCCTTTATCGCCACCCAAAAGGGTAGAAAACATCTCTTTATGTACAAGGGGTTCGTCTGCCTGAACATTCACGATTTTTTCAGCCAAAGGGGCGCCATTTTCTATGGCTTCTATGATCCTTTGAGTCCCACTTTTGGGTCTTTTTGAAGTCAAGCGCACATGAAATTTAAATGAGCGGGCAACATCTACCGTTCTTTCGTCATCGGCAAGGAGGATTACATCATCGAATAAATTAGACTCGACCGCATTTTCATACGCCCAAGCCAAAAGGGGTTTGCCGTGAAGTGGTTGTAAAATTTTTTCAGGAAAACGGATAGACTGGAGCCTGGCAGGTATGTAGGCGATAGTTTTCAACTAAAGGTTCCTTATAGATTACCACTCATTTCCGGGGGCGGGGCTATTTTCTCCTCCGGGAGCATAATATCTTGGTCTTTCAGACGGATCGTCTTTGTCCCAATTCTCATCAGAGTCGTCCTCTGAGGAGCCAGAGCCTTGGTATCCATCGCTAGCCTTGGTAGCCATCTTACCGGAACTGATCGAATTAGATCCAGAGTCGGCTTGATTTTTGTGGAAATCTTGCCCACCGTTTTGGGAACGCCTATTCGGGTCAACTGGACCACTTAAATCATAGTTTTCTTGCGTTGAATGGGAACCCGAGCCCTCAACATTAGAAGGTACCTGATTGTTTTGATCTGCATAATTCATGACTGCTTGGCTGGGATCAACCCCATTTTGGATATCTTGTCTTACCGCTTGCTTTTGCTGTGGAGTCAAAGTATTCCAGTACTGGGTAGCCTCATCATTGAGTCCCTGGGGTGGGGTTGGGTCGACTGAAAGATCATTGTACTGATCTTGGCCCTGATCATTAGAATTCTGCTTTTGGGCCGTAAACAAGAGTTTCTTAGACCCTTTTTCAAATGTTAGGCTTCCTTTTAGGGCGGCAAGGGCAAGCAGCGTCAAAAGAACTAACGATAAAGTATATCGCATAAGAAAACCTTTTTACAATGAACCATTTATCTTTTTACCTATCATAAATTTTGTTTAAAATTGGAAGAAAAAACTTGAGTGTGTATTAGAAGAGTTTATGGCACAATTCAAAAAACTGACCCAATGTAAAGGTTGCAACGAACCTGCAGCATTCACCTTCAAACAGATCGAAAAAGGGAAAACCTCCTGCTTCGGGATGTGTAGTAAATGCCCATTGAGAAAAAAGATTCTGGATCAAAAAATTGAGACCGTTGCTTGTCCAAGCTGTTCGAAGACCTTGCAAGAGGTTGAAACATCCAAAGTGATGGGCTGCATAGACTGTTTCTCCACATTCAAAGAGACTTGCCATAACCTATTTCAATCCCTGAATGTCAGCGAATACTCCCCAAAAGAGATCATAGAGAAAGCAGACGTTCAAGAGCTTCAGACCTCTTTGCAAGAGGCAATTGCTAAGGAACTTTTCGAAGAGGCGGCGCTCATCCGCGATAAACTCAAAGAGATCAGCGCAAATCCGGGAGGCTTATGATTCTCCATTTCATTCGCAACCTGGATAAAATCCCGTTTGGTTCATCTGAAGCGGCATCTATCTTGAAAAAGACGATACCCCAACTCCTACCTAAAGGGAAGTGGCTATCAAACTTAAATGAGATAGACGAAAAAAACTTAGCAAAAGCCTTCTTCTTTTTTGAACCTTTTAAAACCCTTTTTTTTGACCGGGAAAATAAAATTCTGATTGTTTTGGGATCCTTGGATCATCTCCACATTCTTTATGAGGGGGACTATCAAAAGATAAAACCTTTTCTAGGGGTACTGCACACAACATTGAACTTTGCCTTTGACCCCAATTTTGGCTTTTTGACAACAAAATTAGAGACCACCGGGACCGCGTTGAAAATAAAATTTTTCCACGGGATCCTTTTCCCTAAAAAACCGGACAATATAGAGGCTATCCCTTTTGAAGGGGGCTATATCTATCAAAACGCCTATTCGATTGGCTTTTTAGAATCTACCTTGGTCGAACACCTGAAAAACCTTCACGCTTCTTTACAAATTTATTCTGAACAGATGCACCAAAGTGGATCAGCTATTGCCGATTCGATTTTTGAACGCTACTTGGAAAGCTAAAAAACTTCTCTTCCCTTCTTTTAGTAAATCGTTGATGCTTTCATCTATATGCATGCAGCTATATTATTGATTGGCGGTAAAGGGGAGCGTTTTTTAGACCCCAAAATACCAAAACAATTCCAGCGCCTGAGTGGAAAACGGGTATTTGAATATGCGCTTCATACATTTTTACAAACCAATCACTTTCACCAAATCCTTCTCCCTTGTCACCCAGAATGGATCGAGCCTTTAAAAAAAGAGCTCTATTCTCTATCACCAAAAATTAGACTTCTCGAGGGGGGTAACTCACGCCAAGAATCGGTTTATAAAGCGCTTAAGTTTCTAGAAGCTGATGTAAAAAAGGTGGTGATTCACGATGGGGCGCGCCCTTTTGTGAACATAAAAATGATAGAAGATCTTTTGGAAGC
>CAXNCP010000028.1:0-7511 GCA_964200935.1 Chlamydiia bacterium
TTGAGTAAATCGATGAGGTTTTGAATATGATTTAGATCCATTAAACCCTTTGAATATAAATATTTTGTGTCGTATCTACTTTAATGATATCCCCGACCTCAATGAACATCGGGACTTCTATTTCGGCATTTGTTTCAAGTGAGGCAATTTTAGATCCACCAACAAGACCACCGCCTTGATCTTTAACGCTGACAACAAGCAACTCTAAGAATTGGGGCAATTCAACAGAAAATACGGTGTCCCCATAAAATAGGGCCCGCACCTCAATCCCCTCTTTCAAGAAATTCGCTCGGTCTTTGATGATCTCCTGTGGAACAAGGATCTGCTCTAAATTGTCGATGTCTAAAAATAGATGCTCACTCCCCTCAAGATAGAGGTACTCAAGCCTTCTTTTAGAGATCTTGACCTCTTCGATCTCTTGATCTGGCTTAAAATTGCGCTCGATGATCTCGGAGGTTACAGGATCCTTCAAAGTAGCTTTGAAAAATGGTGGCCCTTTGGGCAAGGTCACCTTGATGATCTGCTCTAATAGAAGGATCTTCCCCTCAAATCGAATGGTCGTTCCAGGGACGAGTTGCTGGACTAGTACGGTTAACATCTTTCCTCCACTATCGGATAGAGCTGGGCAATATCCTCAATCACATAATCAACACATAAGTCGGGTAGAATGCTAAAACGATTGCGCATGGCCCGGTAGAGGACTGTGATCATTCCCAACTCTTTTGCTGGTACTAAATCATCGTCGATCCGGTCTGCTACGACAATCACCCGATTCGGTGGCATCTTGAATTCTTTTAAAATTGTTTCATAACACCCCTTCTTCGAAGAAGTGGTGACCACAATTTTACTAAATAATGAATAAGGAAGACCAGATTTTTTCATCTTTGCGTGTTGAAATATCTCATCTCCCCTTGTAACGAGGATCAAATTGGCTAAAGATTTTAGATCGTAGAGCAATTTTTCCGAGCCGAATACCATCTGAGGAACAATATCGGTAAATTCAGGGTCACTGATGATCTTATGTCCATGGGCCAAAAGACTCAAATCCCCACCATAGAGGAAAACAAACTCCTCAAGCGCCTCTTTAGAGCTTGAGCCGGTCCGGTTCAGCCTCTCCATGGTCAAGAGGGCCTCGTCCCGATCCTCGACTTGAAGACCAGATTCAATCATTACATCCAAAACCCTATCTAATCTTGGCTCAACAATCGACTGTGTCGTTTCAATCAAAGTGTCATCAAGATCGAATAGGACTAGCATTCTTTTTTGCCTCCTCGATGATATGGATGAGAATACGAGCAAGGCGATCAGAATCGTGACGTATTAGATTTCGTTTTAACAGATCCCTTCTATTGGCTTTATCAATGGACCCTAAAAGGCGAGCTTGGATCACCCTAGAATCCTCTAGATCACACTCAACCAGGTCCCCCTCCTCCGAGTAGCGATCGATCAACTCTTTTGGTGGGCGTTGGGAATTGACCACGATGTAATCAATGACCCCTTCTCCCAGGAACAGCTCAAGCTCTCGCATGTAGTCGCTCACCTTAAAGCCGGTTGTTTGCCCTTTTCTATTCATCAAATTGACAACAAATATCTTGATTGCTCGGGTCTTTCTTAGGCTCTCTACGACCCCGTCCACCAAAAGATTGGCGATCACAGAGGTATAAAGGCCACCCGGTCCTATTACGATCGCATCTGCGTTCAAGATTCGGCTGATCGCCTCAGGATTGGCTTTCGGATAAGGGTCTAAAAAGATCGTACTATAACCCTGATCAATCTCATTAGAAAGGTAAATCTCTTTTTCACTTTCAAGTAATTTGCGATTATTGAGCATCATTTTTAGGCGTACGTGTTGCGTCGTCACCGGCACGACTTTGCCTCTAATATTTAAAACACGGCTCACCTCTTCAATAGCCGTTTCGAAGCTGCCCGTCACCTTCTCAAGTGCTGAAAGGAAAATATTTCCAAATGCATGCCCAGACAAAAAACTCTCATCAAAACGATAGTTCATCAGGTTACGCATCAACTCAGAAGATTCACTCAATGCTACGATACATTGGCGTACATCTCCAGCCGGCAACACACCTAGTTCATCACGTAGGATCCCTGTACTACCCCCGTCATCTGCCATAGTAACGATAGCGGTTAAGTCGACAGGATACTCTTTTAGACCACGCAAAACAACGTAGTTTCCGGTTCCACCCCCTAAGGTGCAGATCCGCTTCACCTGTCGCCTCGCATAAGTTGGACAATTTCTTTCATAGGTTTATTTTTATCAAATAACGCACTTGCCGACACCAAAATATCAGCACCCTTGTCTTTACAGAGTTTAGCGTTTTCGAGATGGACACCCCCGTCAACCGAAATTTCGAACTTCAGTTCAGAGTGGTTTTTTTTCATCATTTTTAAAAACTCGATCCGATCCACCATCTCCTCCATAAACTTTTGACCAGCAAAGCCGGGGTGGACTGTCATGACAATCACCTGATCGATTTTGGCTAGGTGCGGCAAAAGAAGTTCCGGATTGGTCTCGGGTGATATAGCCAAACCGACCTGCATGCCGCATGTTTTGATGAATTTGATTGTATCATCGACATACTCTGTAGCTTCTACCTGGAAGGTAAGCCTGTCAGCGCCCGCCTTTTTGAAACGCTCTACATAGTCATAAACTCGATAGATCATAAGGTGGACATCAAAGAACATTTTAGATCTAGATCTCAGCCCTCGCACTGTATCTGGGCCGAATGTAATGTTGTCGACAAAATTGCCGTCCATTACATCGAGATGGAGCATGTCTGCCCCACTTTCTTCAATTTTTTTCAATTCATCAGCAAGACAGCACATGTCCCCACCGATGATCGAAGCAGATATTTTAGCTTTTTTCATTGATATTATGTAATCACACCCTTGTCAATCCGCTCAAGGAAAATTTGGTTCATCATTTCTTCAAACTTCTGCATCGTTTCGGTTTGAGGTTGATAAAGGTAAAATAAACTAAAGCTTCTACCCCAAATTAAAACGTGACTTTTGATCCACTCAAATTTTGTTTTTATACAAGCTTTGGCAGCCTGGTCAATCTTAGTTGCTATTTTATAGGAGGCTAAAATCAGCACACCCTCTTTCCCTCTCTTGACAAGATGCTCACCAGTCAAGTGCTTGGATCCGTCGGTAAAAAATTCGAACATCTCGATCAGAGGTCCTAAGGTGGCCAAATACTGAATTTCAAGAGGTTGAAGAGATAGGAAAAAATTTTCTAGTACCATCTCGTCATGCTCTTTTAAACAATCTTTGAAAAGTCTTAGATTTTCAATTTGCTTGGAAATCATTCCTCCGTTGTAATCACGAAAATGGGGAAAAATTTTCCGTATGAAATCGGTGATATGCGCACGTACTTTTAGGGAGTCAACGGAGTGATCTGCCCGTATAAATCCATTCAAATCGATGTCTAAGCGAATCGTCGACGCCTCTATTTCGATCAGGCGCTGGTAAAATCGACGCGATGCCTCCAAATATACACCAATTCCCTGTTTGCGCATCGTTGTTAATCGCTCAATCGGCGTGGAATCAAATGGGCGAACGATCAGAACTAGGTAACTCAGATAGGTCTCATACTGCCTTTCAAAATGGATGGCAACTTGAGGCATATCCTCTTTGGAACTGATTTCGTTGCAAAGAGTTACAATTCGGCGCATCACATCCTCTTCATTACGAGGCATGAATACCTGGTGTACATAGCGCTCGATCGAGGAGGTCAGGGTGAAATTCAACCCTCTTTCTATCTCTTTACGATCTAGATGAGTATTTAATTCCACTAAGAAAATCGAATCATGATGCAATCTTACAAAACTTTTTTCATCCACCTGAATAGAGGGGTGGATCAGATGAAGCGATTTTTTAAGATGCTTGAGTTCAAAAGACTCGTTGGGGGCAAGCGGAAGATAAAGGGCTAGACCTAAACGGAAATTTGCAGGCTCTTTTCGTAGGGGAAAAACCTGAATTTTGTGCTCTTTTTCCTCCCCAACATCCTCTTGATGCTCCTTGATCTGCCGTTGCAAAAGGACGTATCGAGTAAACCATTTTTTCCATTTTTTGACTGCTGGGTCCGCCTCTATCCTTTCGTTGAACTCTACCCAAAAGCGGCGTAAAAATTTTTCAAACTGATTGCGGTGAAATGGAATACGCCTTTGCAAAGAGGAAAAAAGGTCTTGAAGCTGTAAGTATTCATGGTTCGTTCCACCCTTTTTGCGCTCAAATGTACGCTCAGCTATATCCTCTTTTTCACAACCTCGCTTTACCTCCTCCATGAACCGATCAAGATGCTCATTGAACTGGATGAACTCGTCCTGTGAGCGAAATACAACGTAAGACTCAATCAATGTTAAAGGATACTCAATACCTTCAAGTCGTAGACTCGAAGCAAAAAATCGATCTAACGCAGTGATTTGCCCCGGGAGAAGCGACGTAGAACACTGGGTAAAAAAATAGTGTGATAGCCCCTCCTTCTCCTTAGCCAGAAGATAAAGACTTACCCCCAAAGGGTGTTCTAAAGCGCGTTCTACAAAAAGCAACGGGAGTTTTGTGCGCAATAAAGAAGGCTTATCGGCAAACTCTTTTACGGTATCACAGTTAGAGAAAATTTGATGCATGATCCGCTCTTTAGTGGAGCGATATAAATCCAATACCTTTGGTGTCGATGGGTTTGGATGGGGCTTGACCATGAATTTTTCTACTAATTAACCTAACATTTCAACTTCATTCAAAGAAGATTTAATCTTTGGTCTGTCGTTTTAAGCACGTATAGCACTTCTTAGTTTTTTTTTGAAAATGAATCGTAAAAAGTTAGTTTTTTAATCAATGCTTTATAAGCTCAGCTCATATCCTAGTGAATCAGAAGAGCAAACAGATTTAATATTAATTTTTGTGCCGGCATCCAATAAATCACTTTGATCAACAGACAAAATCTCAATCGGAACACAAAGTTTTTTAGCCAAACCGATGGCCCTTAAATGTAGAAGGGGGCGCTTCTCCTGAGCCAATATATTATAAGCCTCGTCATAGTCTGACTCTAATATTTTCGTGGAATTAGATGAGGTGTGGGGGTTTTGAGTATAAAGCCCATCTACATCTTTAAAATAACAAACCTTTATCGCATTAAGAGCATGGGCTAAGGCGATTGCGGTCGTATCGGACCCCCCGCGGCCAAGGGTCGTGACCTCCCTACTTTGAGATACCCCTTGAAAACCGGCAACAACAACTACTTTATTTTTTAAAAGCGCCTCTTCAACTCTTTTAGGTTGCACATCGATGATCTTAGCATCGGTAAAATCATTTGTTGTCAAAATTCCGGATTGACTCCCAGTAAAAGAAACTGCGTCTACACCAGAATCGATAAGGGCCATTGTCAACAAGGTCATACTAATCCTCTCGCCAACTGACACCAAAAGGTCGAGCTCCCGTTTAGGTGGATTAGGTACCACAGAATGTGCTAACCCCAAAAGATCGTCGGTGGTATTTCCCATGGCGCTCACAACAACGATCGGTTGATATCCATTTTGGATATATGTTAAAATTATATCTTTAATTTGATGGATTTTTTTGACAGTTGCAAGGGATTTTCCCCCAAATTTTAAGACAATTCTCAAGGACATACTAAACCTTTTAGAGGGTAGCAAATGTGTTGATTTTTATTACAGAGGCTTGATAGACTTGTCAACAAAACGTAAAAACTCTAGGAGAACCCTTTAACATGCCTACAAAACAAAAGAGCGAATGGATCCACGACGAGAGCAAAATTCTTGAAGAGGACAACTTTAGCGCTTCCGACCGCGAACTTTTTAACCAATTCGTCAAAGGCACCCATGCAGACGACTCTATCTCTGTCAGCTCCATGGTACCCGGACAAATCCTAAAGGGTAAAATCGTCCTAGTAACTAAAGATTTTGTTATTGTAGACGTAGGCCTAAAATCTGAAGGTCTTATCCCTATCGGTGAATTTGAAGATCCAAACGAAATCATCATCGGCGGCGAAGTCGAAGTCCTTTTAGACCAAACCGAAGGTGACAACGGTCAAATCGTAGTCTCCAGAGAAAAGGCGATCAAACAACGTCGTTGGGAATACATCGTCAACCATTGCGAAGAGGGCTCTATCGTTAAAGGTAAAGTTACCCGCAAAGTTAAAGGTGGCTTGATGGTCGATATCGGTGTTGAGGCATTCCTCCCCGGCTCACAAATCGACAACAAAAGAATCAAAACCGTTGATGAGTTCTTGGACAAAGTCTTCGAAGTCAAAATCCTCAAAATCAATATTGACCGCAAAAACATCGTGGTTTCCCGTCGTGAGATCATCGAGGATGAGCGCGTATCGAAGAAAGCAGAGATGCTTGACGACATCCAACCAGGCGATATCCGCATTGGCGTTGTCAAGAACATCACCGACTTCGGTGCCTTCCTTGATCTTGATGGAATTGACGGTCTCCTCCACATCACCGACATGGCATGGAAGCGTGTACGTCACCCGTCGGAACTCGTTCAACTCGGTGACGAAGTTGAGGTTATGATCCTCAGTGTCGACAAAGATAAAGGGCGTGTTGCACTTGGTCTAAAGCAAAAAGATCACAATCCATGGGATGAGATTGAGGCGAAATATCCAATCGGAACAAGAGTGCGTGGCAAGATTGTCAACCTCGTTCCTTACGGTGCATTCATCGAACTAGAACCTGGAATCGAAGGATTGATCCACGTTTCAGAAATGTCCTGGGTTAAAAATGTCACAGATCCAAGCCAAGTTGTCAACCGTGGCGACGAAGTTGAAGCGATTGTTCTTTCTATCCAAAAAGATGAAGGAAAAATCTCTTTAGGGATCAAGCAAACAGAAGAAAATCCATGGGACAACGTCGATGACCGCTACCAAGTGGGTAAATCGGTTAAGGTAGAAATTCGCAATCTCACCAATTACGGTGCGTTTGTTGAACTCGAGCCGGGCGTTGATGGATTGATCCACATCTCAGATCTTAGCTGGATCAAGAAAGTATCTCACCCTTCAGAAGTCCTGAAAAAAGGGGACTACGTTGAAGCTGTGATCCTTTCTGTAGACAAAGAAAGCAAAAAGATCACCCTTGGTGTGAAGCAGCTTACAGATAATCCATGGCAATCCATCGAAGAGACCATGCCAGTTGGTAGTGTCGTTCGTGGAAAAGTCACAAAAATCACCGCTTTCGGTGCATTCATTGAGCTAGCTAACGGAATCGAAGGCCTTGTGCACGTATCTGAGCTATCCGACCGTCCATTCGCCAAAATTGAAGATGTTGTTCGTGTAGGTTCCGATGTGGAAGCCAAAGTGATCAAGATCGATCGTGAACACAAAAAAATCTCCCTTTCAATCAAAGAACATGAGCTCGGGTCTACTAAATCTAGCCGTGATGCGATTGTTCTTGATGGTAAAAAACGATAATTAGGGCAACCGATGAATAAAGAGCTTATTGCCATTTTTGAGTATCTCGAAAGAGAAAAAGGGA
>CAXNCP010000029.1:0-7312 GCA_964200935.1 Chlamydiia bacterium
AGACCGCTATTTTCTTTTGGCAACAAAAGAAGGGGTCGACATGATCATTGAGCACAAAGGAAGCAATTGGATTGAGCATCCCCTTGACCTCACATCGATTCAGGAGTTATTTTCTGATAAAAACCATCTCTACATCGCCGGTTTTTCCCCTACTGGTCCACTCAAGATTTTGAAAGCCCGCGTCGAACCGGATCAACCGCTAAAGTTCGACATTTTTCTCGATTTATCTAAGGGGGAAAAAAGGGTTGATGATCTACCTCCTTCTTTAGAGTTAAGCGCGCTTGAACCCAAAGCGGGCAAAGGGTGGATTGTGGGACAACTTCAACTTGATCGACCTACAATCATCCGAATCCATGGTGGTCCTATTGCCCACGTCGAAAAAAGGGTAACCGATGAGATTTTGGCTTATCATGCAAAAGGCTATAACTTGATCTATCCCAACTATAGAGGGAGCACGGGATATGGGAGAAAGCACCGTATTGATCTACTTGGGCACTACTCCGAAGCGGATGTTACTGATATCTTGAATCTCATAGGCTATTTGGTCGAAAAAGGGGTAGACCCAAAGAACATCATCTTAAAAGGGAAAAGTTCCGCAGGCCTTACCGCAATCTTGGCCTCTTTGCAAGTTCAAGTGGGTGCTTTATGCATCTGTTGCCCGGTGACAAAAAATGACCCCCTAGACCAAGAGCTTCTTTCTTTATTCCCCAAAGATTTCGACCCATTTGATTCTATGGTAAAGGTTCAAACACCGATGATTTTATTCCAAGGCGATGAAGATACGATCATTTTGAAAAAATGGACCGACAAATATGTAGAAGAAGTAAAGTCTAGAAATTCCTTTATACAGTATCACGTTCTTATAGGTGTAGGACATTCGATTCGCAATGAAATCGAAAAAAAGTGCCTACAACTAGAAGAGGCGTTTATTTCCAACTATTTCAAATCTTAAAATTCCGCTCGAATAAATCTGTTTTTTTTGTTATTATCATCGCTTCTAAAGCGTTTTTATACCATGAAATGGATTTTCCCTCTCCTGATTGCTCTTTTGCCTCTTTCAATATTGCCCTCCGATAAAGACCCTAAAGGGATTTTGATAAGTTTTGATTCTATAGAATTAAAAGAATTATCTAAATTTATAGGAAAAATGACCGGAACTAACTTCCTTTTTAAGGAGGAAATCGGCAAGCAACATATCCATTTTGTGTGCCATAAACGTCTGCAACATCACGAGCTGATCCCCCACTTCGAACAGGTCCTTATGAGCTATGATCTTGTGTTAGAAAAAAAGGGATCTCTATTTCATATCTCAAAAAAACCGGTAGATCAACCGGCAAAAGCATTGCCGATACCTCAGAATACATTCCATATAGTCAAACTGCAATACCACCCCGGATCTGAAGTCATCGATGCGATCAAGCAAGCTTCTTATGGACTAACCGTAGACCAAGAAGTATTGAAAAAAGCTTTGGAATCGACTCAGTGGGTCCGCTCTACCAATTCGATTGTATTTACGGCACCCAGCGGCGTAGACCGTGATGTAGAGGCATTTATCAAGCGTCTTGACGTACCACTCAAACAGGTATTCATTGAGGTATTGGTGATTGACACCAATATGCGAAAAGGGCTCGATTTTGGCTTAGACTGGAGTTTGGAGGCAAAGAAGGGGCAGCTTCTGCCAAAAGTGGGTCAATCTTTTCTCCCCAAAAATGGTCTTGGCTTCAATTTAGGGATTATCGGAGATCTGATTCGACATAAGGGAGAGAGCTTTTTGTCCCTTTCCTCATTAGTGTCTGCTTTACAAATCGATTCAGATGTACGCATCGTCCTCAACCAAAAGGTGATCGCACAAGACAATAAGCCCTCAAAAATATTTGTTGGGGACAATTTACCTTTTGCCGGCTCCACAATCCAAACGACTGGGCAAACACAACAGACAACGTCCAATATTGACTACAAGGATGTAGGGGTTAGCCTTTTGATTACCCCGTTGATTGGTGAAGGGGGGATGATTACGCTCAATATTGTTGAAGAGATCTCTGAGGCTTTAAAACATCAGACCGATTTTCATTTATCGGGCATTCAGACGACTAAAACAAACATGTCCACCTCTGCCCATGTCCCAAACGCCCATTTTCTCGTTTTGAGCGGAATGGCCAGAAATTCCAAGATTCAAAAATCGAGTGGTGTCCCCTGCCTTGGGGCACTCCCCTACATTGGTTCTTTATTTAATAAAACTGAAGAGATGGACGAAAAACGGAGTATCCTGATCTTTGTTCGCCCCGAGCTAGTGGAGACCAACCATTACATAGCCCTAACGAAAGAGAATAGCCCCTTTTCCGCACCCGACATATTCACCTCGATAGAATCAAAAGAGGGTGAAACTAAAAATGATGATCTAGCCTGGCTAAAAAGATAAAAGCCCTCAACTTTTGCCCTGATGCACTTGTCAAAATCGATCAACAACCCATAAGGTCGAAATATTAGCCCCCGCATCCGGCCAAAAAATTTACCACTTAAAATCTTTAGCCAAGAGGCCGGATCACCTGCTACTTTGTTGGCAGCGTATCCGTAGATAAATTTCGATCATCAGCTCCTCTTTCTTTAGAATTTCACGAAAACAATCCTCAAGTGCCTCTTTTTCCTTCATGGAGGTGGGGTTTTCGTCAACGACGTCCTTGAGACATTCAAGGCATGCCGTAGGGGATAGTCTTGGGATCAGACGCGCCCCAAAGAGAAAGCGGATCCTTCCGAACATTTTAGGGAAACTGAATTGGCTAAAGACTCGAAATGTATGGCTAATTCCAAAAAGTTCCTCCAGCTTAGAAAACAGATGGGGCTCTTGTATGGGCGCGCTGAAGGGTTGGATTGGCGGGACGTACTGGTCGAAATCCCCCCTGGCTCCACTCATCTTTTCGTAGGTGACAGAATGGGAGAGATCCAGGTTATCAATAGTGAGTTTTGTTTTCATAAGATTCCGATAGAGTCTAATCGATGCTCATTAAAAAACAAAAGAAAGAAGTTATAGAGATGATTCGTAATAAAATCTATTGCTTAGAGAGTTAAGATTTAGTAGATAAAGATTGAACAACCTTGACGTCGGTTTTTTTTGCATCAACACAAACACTATCTGCAGCTTTTTACAATCGCCGTGGTACTTTTAATGGGGTATACGGGCTACTCAATGGTTCTTCCTATACTCACTCCGATGCTCGTGTCCACAGATACTCTTTTAAATCCGTCGGTTCCCGAATCGATCCGTTATCTTTTAGTAGGTTTATTGATTGCCTGTTTTCCACTAGGACAATTGATCGGTTCCCCAATTTTAGGAAAGCTTTCCGATCGATATGGGCGTAGGACGACTCTCATATTAACCCTTTTACCGGTGATCCCCGCCTATTTGGTTGGTGGATTAGCGATCACTTGGAAAAAACCGATCCTCCTTTTTGTCAGCCGCTTTTTTACGGGTCTTTTTGAGGGTAATGTTGTGATTGCAACCGCCTCCATGGCCGATATTTCGGAAAATAGCGCCGAAAAAACATTCAATTTTGGATGGGTGATCACATTTTCAAACTTGGGTTGGATGGTTGGCCCTTTTATTGGCGCTGCAGTGATCAATCCTGAAATTGTTTCATGGTTTAATTTCGCAACCCCTTTCTGGCTTGCAAGTTTTATCTCTTTTTTAACTCTAGCTCTTGTGATGCTATTTTTTATCGAGACACTCCCTGAACATGGCAAACTCCCCCCGGCTAAAAAACTGCAAATCGCCCCAACTCCGCAGTTGTTACACATTTTTATTGGAGCGACCTTTTTCTATCTTGCCTTCACCGCTTTTTTTAGCTTTTTACCCCTTTTGCTCATCAAACGGTTCGGTTTTTCCCCATCGGTGATAGCCCTTTTTGAGGGTTACACATCGATCCCTTTTTGTTTTGCCCCCCTATTTTATAAAGCGATCAGCAGCCGACTATCGAATAAAAGGACAACGCAGCTTGCAGGGGTCCTTTTGACCCTCTCCATCCTTTTCGTTTTGATTAGCAACTCTACGTTTTATCTCTTGTTCTCGTTGATTCCCCCAAGCTTTTTCATCGCTGTTGGCACCACCTATGCAGCTATACTTGTTTCTGATGCGGTGAGCCCCGAGGATCAGGGTATCGCCCTAGGGGTAAACCAATCCTGCATCGTTTTTTCCGAGGCGCTTAGTGCCATCATCTGCGGCGTCATCGCCAACATCAGCTATACCTCCCCCATCATCTTCTCTGCCATATTCGCCCTTTTGAGCGCCCTCTGGCTCAGCTTCCTCAAGAACTCCAAAACCAAAAGCGCTATATAAAATTTTAATTTTACATAATAGCTGGGATCTTTTTTTAGGTACAATTGTGCTCTATGAGGAAAAAATTAATTTTTTATATAGAGCTTACGGTTTTTTCTTTCGGGAAATTAATATATTTATATACAATAATGCCTCACAAAAAGAAAAAGAGGAGAAAATATGGAAACTAAATATTATGTGGCTGCCGCTACGGTGACCGGACTTACCTTGGCAACAGGCGGTTGCATTGTTGGGGCACTCGCTGCCATGCAGACAGCATCAAAAGCTGCAGTTTTAGCGTACGGAGTTCTAGGTTTAGTCAGCGCTGGCGCAAGCACTGCTGCTATCACAGCTGCATTTGATAAGGATTCTACTGATTCAAAAAATTATTTGAAAAGAGTCGGAGTCCACTCTTGTGTTATAATTCCTGGCTATCTTAAATTTGCGATCGAATCCGTTGGTTCAGCGCTACTAAAGGGAGTTAAAGAGGGTGCTATAATTGTAGGTAAAGAGTTCTTCACCTCATTTTTTTCAAAAAAAGAAGATAGAAAAGCCTAAAATCTCCCACTCTCCACCGCAATAACCGTTGCGGTGGAATTTTGATTCCTATCATTCAAAATTTTTTTAATTTTATCGAATCCCCACCAAAAAATAATCGCCAATCCTGCTGCTATATAGCACCACATGATCGCCCAAAAAACATCTAAAAGGGCCAAAACAGTCGCTTGATTATTCACCGATTCATTGATGACCGCTAAGGGCTTACCTATCTGAAAAGGGACATGTTTAGTAGCCTCAAGAAACTGTTTTGTGTAAGGATTGAGAGGGGTAACAAACTCGGTTAAAAATTCCCTGTGAAAGTGCGTTCTCCTTGTCCAGATAGTTGTAAAAGCGGCTGTACCGATCGCACCTGAAGTTACCCGTACAAAGTGAAAAAAGATCAGCGCTTTAGGGTGATCCTCCTGATTCACTTCCGATAGACTCAGCGTCATCAAGGGGGCTAAATAAAAAGCAAAACCTATCCCTAATATCAGACGGGACATTTGGATATGGTAAAGGTCAATGTCCACATAAAAATTGGTCGTCCAGTAGGCCACCGCCGCAAAAACGCACATCGCAAAAAAAAGCAACTTTCGCACCGAAATCACTCGCATGAAAAAACCGACAAAAGGGGAAATTAGAAAAGGGATAATTCCCACGGGTGCATTCGCCAAGCCGGCATTGAAGGCATCGTACCCCATTTTTGTCTCTAACCAAAGAGGTATGATGACCATCGTCCCAAAGAAGCTGCTGTAAGTGAGCATGGTAATCAAAATCGCTAAGGAAAAACTTTTCAATTTTAAAAGTTCAAAATCAAGAACCGGGTAATCCTGGTAGCGATTCCATGCAATGAACAAGGACGTCGCGAGTAAAAATGTGATCGCTAAAAATAAAACGAGATGGGAGCGATGCCAATCCCACTGTTGACCTTTATCCATCATGAATTGAAGGGTCACCGACATCACTACCAGTAAAAAATAACCAAATAGGTCAAAAGGGACCACCTTCCTCTCCTTTTCGAGCTCCAACATCAAGTAGAGGATAAGTGCTGCTATGATGCCTATGGGTATCATACTTAAAAAAACTGCACGCCAGCTCAAAGCAGTGGCTAAAAACCCCCCGATCAGAGGGCCCAGCATGGGGGCAGAAATCATCGTGCATGCCCATACACCAAAAATGATGTCCTGATATTTTTTAGGATAAAGGTCGAGTAAAATAAATAGGGCCAAAGGGAGAATAGGTCCCGACACAACACCTAGTATAAACCTAAAGAAAAGAAGTACACCAAAAGAGCCTGTCGTACCACAGATGAAAGAGGCGATGGGAAATGTCAGAAGCGAAAAGATGAACATTCTTCTTTTTCCAAAGTATTTTAACAAAAAGAAAACTGGTGGTAGTGCGAATGCATTTCCGATGGAAAAGGTTGTGACTATGTATGTGCCTTGCTCATAGCGAGCCCCCAAATCCCCAATCACATAGGGTAAGATCACACTCGAAATGGAGTAATCAAGAACAAAGAGTAAAGAAGCGATCAAAATGGTAACGGTGATGACCGCTAACTGAACTTTAGAAAACTGTTCTTTGATTTCGGTCATAGTTCACTGAGCATTTGATCCAAATCTTTTTCACTCATTTCGACTAGAGTGTTATTTTGACGAATGATCTCTATGGCTTCTTGCTTCCCTTTATCCCCTTGAATGTTATAAACGGTTGTCAAATAGATCGGTTTATCACTCCTAGGTAGTGGATTCTGTGGTAAATCGAGATCACCTACATTGACATGGGTTTGAATCGTCAACCCTAAACGCAAAGGGTGCTTTTTCAGCTCTTCAGGATCCAGAGTGATTCTGACCGGCAAACGCTGGACAATTTTGATCCAGTTTCCGGTTGCTTCTTGTGGTGGCAGCAATGAAAAGACGGCACCGGTACCACCCGATATCCCCTCGACAACACCATGGAAAACAACGTCATAGCCGTACATGTCGGCTGTCATCACCGCCCTCTGGCCGATCCGAATCTTGCTCAACTGTGTCTCTTTGAAGTTTGCATTCACCCACATCTGATCCAATGGGACCACAGTCATTAACGGATCGTTTGGATTCACAGCCTCCCCGACCTGCACCGTACGCAAGGTACAAATACCATTGGATGGCGATCGGATGACACATCTTTCTAAATTGACACTGGCCTCGATGAAGGCCTCTTTTGCAGCCAAAACAACGGGGTGGGTTTCAATCGTTGTACCCCGAACGTAGGCGATTGCCATTTTTAACTTGGATTTTAGCATTTCAATGCGCGATAACGTCGCCTGGTAAAAGGATTCTGCAGCGATGAAGTCCTCTTCTGAGACCGCTCTTGTCGCCACCACCGCCTTTCTATCCTCATAATCGACCTGGGCCTTTATCAAGATCGCCTGCTCCACCTTCAATTCCGCGTAAATTTCGCGCACCGATTCAAAACTCA
>CAXNCP010000030.1:0-7308 GCA_964200935.1 Chlamydiia bacterium
TTTTACCCACCTGATCTGGCTACACAAAGAACCCCCTCACCAAGAGTTAAAGTGGACCCATTTGTACGATTTTGACGACCAGTCAAGCGTAGATAGCCTCATGCAGTCAAAAAATAGATATCAGTTTTATAAGCAGATGGGCTGTAAAATTTCCCTTTTAACCTAGTGGTAGATGGATATAAAAAATCTTTCGGTTGATCGGCCGGATTGAGGTTTTTTTTTGCCCCATATTTTCGGGTTGATTCATAACAGTTGAGTTGGTATACTCTTTTTAAAACTTTTTAGACTGGGTTCATCCATGGTAAGAATCAGCAAACAACAAGAAAGACGTTCAGTTTCTCCTCGTAAACATGCTTACAAACGTAAGATCACAACTGGACCCCTTCCTCAAAAAGAATTGAAAAGCAAGGTTAATGCAATCCAAAACGGATCCATTGCCGCCTTCATTCCTCAACTTTAACGCTTCATTGATAGGCTTTTACGATGTCAAAACATGCAAGTTACGGGAAACGCTTTAAAGCGCAAGGTTCAAAGACCGTTCTCCCACGTTATGAAAGAATTGCCATCCTCAAAAAAGAGGGTCGCATAGATAAAGACAGCCGCAAAGTAACCGGCTTGCCAAAAACCAGGGCTTAGGTGAACGTCGAAGTTTTCGATTCCCAAAGAACCCTTAAGGTATCTAAGCAAAGGGTAGCCCTGCTCGTCGAGGCTACCCTAAAATTTCTCAAGATCAAAACAGACCTGATTTCGGTTCATTTGGTCTCTAAAGCAAAGATCAAAAAGATCCACATCCTCCTATTTCAAGACCCCTCCCTTACCGATTGCATCACCCAGCCTTTCGACCCCCCCGGGATCAAAAAAGAGCACCACTTCTTGGGTGAAGTTTTTATTTGCACCTCGGTGGCAAAAGACTTTGCCCATAAAAACGGCATCGACCCTTACGATGAGCTCACCCTCTACATCATCCACACTCTGCTTCACCTAAGTGGACTTGAGGACACAACAGAAGAAAAAGCTCAAAAAATGCGGGTTGCAGAAAAAAAGGTATTCGAGCATCTAAAAAGTGTAGAAGTAAGCCTTAAATGATAACTTTATTTATAACATCCCTCGTTTTTCTCCTTGGCTCCATTTCACTTGCCGCGATCATGACCGCAATCGAGAAAATTGGTTATCTAGAGTTTAAAGAGGCGATCAAACGGCATCCCTACACCTTCTTTATCCTCCACCTGATCCAAAAAACGAATAAAGAGGATAGGATTGACGAGGTTTTAAACTTTATTGCCCATACCCATCAGATTGTGCGGCTCTGCTTTGGGATCATTGCAACACTTTTGGTGATCTCTTTGCCAGCAGTCTCCCCGTTTATTTATGAGGGGAAACAAGGTCTAGAGTTTGCCCCGATATTAGTCATCGCTACCGTCCTTTTCTTCATCGCACTTACAGTTATTCTAGACACAATAACCCATATTCTCACCTCATCGATCCCCTACTCGATCTTAAAAGCCCTCTCCTGGACCGCTTATATTTTTCTGGTTTGCCTGTATCCGGTCACACTTGTGACGCTATCGGTTCAGCGCAGACTTTCCCAAGAGGAGGAATTTTCTGGCTCATACGGGGCCGAAAAACGCTTCCGTCGCCGCCTGATCGAATTACTTGACGAGACCGACAGCGAAAAAAGTCTCGATAACGAGGGGCAGCGGATCATGATCGCTATCTCCAACCTGGGTACACGGCTTTGTAAAGAGGTCATGATCCCTCGTGTCAACATCACCTCCTTGAGCGAAAATACCCCTTTTCGAGAGGCCGCTGATGTCTTTATCAAAGAAAACTATAGCCGCATCCCTATCTACCACACCTCGCAAGACGATATTATAGGTGTTGTCCACTTCAAAGATCTTTTCCGTAAGCTCTATGAGAAAAAAGAGGGGGTAATTAAAGAGCTGGTGCGCCCGGTCCTTTTTGCTCCGGAGACCAAAAAAATCTCCATCTTGCTAAAAGAATTCCAAAAAAAGCAGATGCACATGGCGATCATTGTGGATGAATATGGTGGAACAGAGGGGTTAATCACCGTTGAGGACATTTTGGAAGAAATCGTAGGGGATATTTTTGACGAGTATGACCATGACGAGATCGTCCATAAGATCGATACCGATGCAGACGGCTCATATCTTGTAGATGCGAAGATGAACTTGACCGATATCGAGTCGGTGACCGACATCCGCTTTCCAAAACTGCCGGATTACGACACGTTAGGAGGATTCATCTACCATAAAGCGGGTACGATCCCCGAGATTGGTTACAAGATCTTTTTGGACAACTTCTCTTTAGAGGTGATCAAAGGGAGCGACCGCCTCATTGACAAAGTACGCTTAACACCTGTTTCAAAATCAGAAAACCTTTTTGAGTGATTCTTCTCCTACCTTTTCTGGCCATTTTTTCCACTCTTTAAATTTTCCCTCTATCTGTTGACTCCCCTGCTCTTTCCTGCTATACTCGGGGTTTATTTTTTTTAGGGATACCTCATGGCCCGCGCCGTCACCTTCGTTGAACCAAAACAAATTTCTGCCGGAACAAAAGCCTCTTTCCGTTTTTTGTTCATGACAGACATAGCCCTTCCGCAAAAAACACTGATCCGTTTTGATTTAGGAATTAACGACCCCACTAAAGATTTTGAAATTCCATCTACAAGCTTGAAGGACCAACAAAACTGTATATGGCTTGCACTCAGCGATGGAAAAATGGTCGAAGGGAAGCAGAAAAAAGATCATAATGGACGACCCGTTTTTGATTTTGTATTGCCTAAAGCTTTGGAAGTCGGCGACAAGCTGATGATCGTTTTAGGGAGCCAGATTGCTGAAAAAGCAAGAGAATTTGGCACTCGTGCCCCCTTGAAAGCCCAACGAAAGCGCCCCATCTATCTCTACATTGACCCAAAAGGTAAAGGAGATTTTCTAGATCCCTACACCTTCAACTTGGACATCAAAGGGGCAGAGCTCAAACACATCCGGATTTTGGCCCCCTCTTTAGTCTCGCGAAACCAACGTTTCGATGTTGTGATCCGTTTTGAAGATGAGTATTCCAATTTAACATCGAGTGCACCAAAAGACACGCTCATCGAATTTTCCCATGACCGGCTTCGTGATAATCTCAAGATGCGCCTATTTGTTTCCGAATCGGGTGTCACTTGCCTGCCCAATCTCTATTTCAATGAGCCAGGAGTCTATCGACTTAGCTTTAAAAACACTCTTACCGGTCAATTAACCCAGTCCCACCCTATTTTCTGCCAGGCAGAAGAGGGTGATCAAGCTTTTTATGGGGTATTTCAAGGGATGAAACCGATCGAGACATTGGATCAGGTCGAGTCGATCTTGCGTGAAGCCCGCGACACAGACCATCTTCAATTTTTCTCCCTGTCCCCATCGGATGCGGAAAGCGATACTAGCAATGAGCTTTGGAAAGAGATTCAAACCTATACGGCAGAATTCAATGAAGAAGATCGTTTTGTCACCTTCTTAGGTTTTACCTACCATACCAATGAACCGCAAGAGGGCTCAAAAGTTATCCTTTTCTCCAAAGATCAAAAACCGATCTATCGTCGAAAAGAGACAAAAAGCTCCTCTTTTTCCAAAATTCTTAAAGCGCATGTGCCGAAAGATCTTTTTTCGATCAGTGTGGAACCTTCACCTAAATTGATTGAAGAATTTGAAAAAGGGGTTGTCTACCACCCTGAAAAGCATAATGCTATTTTCAAGCTTTACGAGGAGGGAAAGCGCTTTGCGCTGATTGGGGAGCAGCTCACCTGTATTTTAGCGCCTCAGCTCAATCGAGACACCTTGATCGCAGCGATAGAAAATCGTAAAACATTTGTCTCCACTCAAGCGAGGATGCTGGTTCAGTTCTCTATTGCGACGCAACCGATCGGATCGGTTTTGACCACTAAGTCAAGACCCGGCCTGATGTACGTCCGTCACTTGAAAGGATTCATAGCTGGCACACGCCCGTTCAAAGAGCTTGTGATCTACCGAAATCAAGATCCGATCATCAAACTCAAAAATCTCGACTCATTTGTCGAATTTGAGGAGTATGATGAGGCCAAACTCCATGATGCCCTAAGATTTGAAAGGGATGGAACTCGTTTTTGCTATTATTACCTCAAAGCGATCCAAGATGATGGCTCCTACTTGATCACCTCCCCCATATTCATCGAGGACAATGAGCACCAAGAGGTAGAAGAGCCTCAGGGGAAAAAGAAAGTCTCTACGAAAAAATAGATCAAACCGCCTTCAAAGGCGGTTTTTTTATATCTCAATCCAAACGCTTGAGAATTGTTTTCTTTTTTCTTTTAAAGAAATTTTGAACTTTTTTGCAAATCGAGCATTCAAACCAGGAAAAACAGCCCGATCTTGTGTCTATTTCTTGTTGCTCCATCATTTGTAGGGGCTCTTTTGGTGTCTCCTCCATCGAGTTCATCGCCAAGGGGTGGACAATCAAAACTTTATTCTGCTCTAAAGAGGATGAAACCACCCCTATGATCTCTTTTGTTTTGGGGGGCATTTCAACCTTTTTGGCTTCGGCTGTTAGATCGTCGAAAACGTGTCCCATTTCTGAAGTTTCGGCTGGTGAGCTGTGCTCCATGTTTTCTTTAAACAAACGGTCGGTAATTTTCCTTGTCCTCTCCTCTGTCCCGTTTTCCCCATCCTGGTAGACGACTGCGTAATCTTCCTCATCTTTGGTATAAAGGTTTTCCAAAGTTCCTACCTGCATATGACCTCCCGGGCTAAATATCAGTCGATTCTGTTCTGGGTTTATTAAGTAATTATTAAGTTTTTTCAATATACATCAAAAAGCGATCTTAGTAAAATTTAATTAAACCGTTTTTGTTTACAATTTATCCCTTCTCTAGAAATTTCTCATCGGTTACTAGATCTAATCTTTAACTACATGCTAGAGTGGTTGTATGAAAACACACCTCATACTTGCCTCTAATTCTAAACGTAGGCACCAAATTCTCGAAAAAGTCGGAATTCGCCATTACATACGCCCTTCGAATTTTGATGAAGATCTGATCCCTTTAAACCTGAGAGTAGAGAACTATTCGTTAGAGGTGGCGCTTGCAAAAGGGAGAGTGATCGCCTCTCAAGATCCTGAGGAGTGGGTTTTGAGTGCAGATACTTCGGTTTTTTTTGAAAATACACATCTCAATAAACCGAAATCTCTTGTAGATGCCCACAATATGCTCACCCAACTGCAAGGCAAATCGCATATTGTTTGCACCGGTATGGCCCTTTTTCACAAAAACAAAGTTTTTTCGACAGCCCATCTGAACAAGGTTTTTTTCAAACCAATCAGTTCTGACTGGATTCGATATTACCATACGACTATAGATGTGTTAGATGCGGCTGGAAGTTACATGATCGATTCTTTGAGCTCTTTGTTCATCGACCATATCGAAGGGACAATGGAATCTATTATGGGTTTACCTATCCATCAACTTGATGACTTAATCCAAAAACATGGAGGTAACCTGTGCGATTTTACCAATTACTCCCTCTCCTTGCCCTAAGTTTTAGCCCTTTATTGCACTCCATATCTGAGACAGCTCAAAAACAGATACTCCATTTAGCAGCGATTGGAGAGGTGGATGAGGCGATCGGGGCCTACCTGAAACACTCCCAAGCTACAAAAGAGCACTCCATAGATATTTTAGAGCAGATCGGCAACAAAATCATCCAAATGGGTTTTAAAACCCAGGATCCAGAAACGTGTCTCCTCTCTTTGTTCGGCGCTAATATTGCCCGCTTACCCGTAGACCGCAAATTTCTCACTCGCGCGTTTAAAAATTCTAATCCCCTTCTACAGAGCGCAGCGCTTCAAACACTGGCGATGGAGGAGATGGACGATACAGAGTCGATCCTCAAAGAGGGGGTAAAATCCGATTTTTTGATGATCCGCCTAGAGACCCTTTTTCAGTTAGTGCACCGCCACTCAAAGCATGCAATGGGGCTTGTTGAATCGCTTAAAAATATTTTACACCCCCAACTTCACTTCTTTTTTCCCGAATTTTACGCCCTCGACGGGACAGATGAATCGATCAATATGTTAAAGCAGATGACCCACGACCCGAATCTTTACGTGCGGGTCAGTTCGATCATTGCCGCAATCAAGTATGACCGGGATGTCCTTTTGCCAGTCATTCGTGCCGTTGTTACCCATCCTCATCCGGTAGAACAAGAGGCAGCAGCCTCAGCGATCGGCTTTTTTAAGGACATCCAATCCAAAGCTAAACTCGAGCGTCTTCTGAAGTCTAACAGCCCGGATGTCCGATTGAGCGCTGCGATGTCCCTCATCAAGCTTGGTTTTTTTGAGGTAAAATCGCATGTGGTCGATTTAGCAAAACAGGGGCACCCTTTTGCTATAGCGGCTCTTGGAGATCTTGGTGGCGGAAACGATATTTTGGTCGAACATTTAAAAAACCCCCACCACATGACCCGCTATCGTGCAGCTCATGCTCTCTTGAAGCAGCGGGATCCGAGATGTTTGTCGACAATTATAGAAATTTTAGTCACACCTACCTACGATCTCAATCTTGTCCCTTTTTTTAGCCCGGCCCGAACCCTCTCAAGCTTTGAGTCCTATTTCGGCCCTATAAAAGAGGCTGAGCTGAAAAATTCAATTGCCTCTTTTACCAATTACATTAAACAAACGATGTTGATTGAGGCTTTAGACTTAGGGGAAACCCATTTTCTCAACATTGCGACCACCTTGATTACTCTCAAAAAATCGGAGATGATTCCGGTTTTAGTACGCCTTCTAGAAAACCTCCAATCTAAAGAGGCTTTAGATCTCTTAAAAAAATCGACGCAAATGCCGGGCGCCCCTTTTATCCGCTCCTATGCTAACCTTGCGATGTATCGATTGGGCAACTTTAAAGAGTTTGATAAATCCACTATCGAATTCGTTAAAGAATCGGTTTCCAATGAGATGATCTCTTTCCAACCTATGGACCTGAATCCCAGAAATCGGATGGATGACAATCCTTTTCAACTCACCCCATCAGAGCGGTCTCAGCTCCTCTTGGAGACTTTTGAGGCCCTTTTGATTCGGCATGAAGGTGAAGGGATCGATCTCGTTTTAGAATGTATACTAAAAGGCCATCCAAATAACCGATATGCCCTCGCTGGATTGTTATTAAAGATGATTCAGTAAATTTCCCTAGTTGCTTTTTCTTGATCACGAGCTAACTGCCAAAGAGTGCATCTAGCTAGTGGGAAATTTAGCCCCTCAGAATTCGGCTAAAAAGTCTAGAAT
>CAXNCP010000031.1:0-7263 GCA_964200935.1 Chlamydiia bacterium
ATTTGGGTTATTTACCTGATACGTCAAAAAATACTTCTGGAATAATCAGAAATTATCTCAAAGTCGATCCCGAACAATCCATACGAGTCTGCATTTTTAGATGCTTTTAGACACTGTTTGGCGCATCATTTTTAATTCTTGAAATTGGAAAAACTTCTCCAAGGTAATCGAATAAGGGCTCTATCGGGTCGAAAGACCCTTTAGAGCCAAAATAAATTGTCTTCTTGCCGCATAGAATAGTTTAATTACCCAGTCTTAATCATCATTAAAATTTCAATAGATAATTTTAATCTCATTAATTAATCTTATGCAAATTAAACCTGGAAATTCGGGTCTTTTTATTTTGATTGATTATAGAGGAATTATGTTGAGATTCAGTTGTTTGATGTTTTTATTTTCAAGTTTGATGTACGCAAATATGGGGCCAACCGGGTTTCATCCGTTCAATAAAAATAGGGTTTTTGTCGAGACGGGTACATACCGAGGCAGGGGAGTTTGGCAGGCAATTGAGGCCGGTTTTGAGGAGATCCATAGCTTTGAAAATTGGGATAAGTTTTACAAAATGGCCCGCAAGTCCTTTAAAAGGCATCGAAAACAGGTTTTTTTACATTTTGGAGATTCTGCTACCGAGCTTTGGGGTGTCATTAGCAAAATAGATCGCCCCATCACTTTTTGGCTCGATGCGCATGATGCGACAGATCCTAAATCAAAACCGTTTGTTAAAAATTCCCCCTTGATGGAAGAGCTTGAGCAGATCCAAAGACACCCTATCAAAGACCACATCATCTTGATCGATGATATGGATCTTTGTGGTGGGTATATGTTTGATTATATTACGGAAAATCAGATCAAACAAAAAATATTAGAGATCAATCCAAGCTACTCATTTAGTTATCTGGATGGTGGAGATCTGGGTCGATATAAAAATTCAATACTGGTTGCACAAGTTTTATAGCAAGTCCTCCCCCGTAAACCCCCAAGGGCTTTTAGCAAAGAACAGGGACCGCCTTTTCTTTAAATGCTCCCTCTAAAATATGGGGTAGACTGAGGACTTTGTAAACAAAGCGGTCCCAATCATGAATAGCCATAAAAAACATCCTCAATGTCTGTGAACATTGCTCATCGGTCCAATCACACTTCTGACAAAGAAATCGATCTACAAGCTCTAAACAGGTGGTACTAAAGGATTGGGGCAGTGGCCCCTTTCTACGGATCCAATTCTCAAATTCAGAATTCTGTGAGGGGATGGATGCACCTAAATACAGAATCTGGGCTTCACCAATCTGCTCTTGATTCATGATTTTTTCAAAAATTTCTTGAAGCGCTATAAGTTGATCAAGATGGTTCTGTTTTTTCTCTACCCTCAAATCCGTTTGTCGAAATTTAAAAATCTCAATCAAGTTGGAAAAGTCTTGATCCTCTATTTTTTTGGGGATCTGGTAGCTGCCGTCTAAAAAGATGTTGTGTACATAGGATATCCAATCGGTAAAAGCAAAAGCGAGATGTTTTACAAGAGCATCTTTCTCACCTACAGAAAATGCTTTAAGATTTTCGAACATCTCCAAAATAATTGAGGTTGTTTTCAAAAGAGCGATTGGGTCTGAGGAATTCTGGATCGATCGTACATTCGTGGGACAAAGGGATATCTCTTTAAAAAGGTCCTCTAATAAAAGGGCCATCTCAAAACAGAATGGGGGGGTGGAAATTCTTTGGAATCCGGCAGAGGGGATGGACAAAAGAGCTACAAATCCCCCTTTTTTTAAGCCAAGTTGCTTGAGATGCATTTTCATCTCGACCTTATCTGTATCACTTAGGGATATGGATCCTACTGAAAGAATTGTAAAACCGGGATCGTAAAACGGATGGAGGAGGGAGTAATGGCGTCTATAAAGAGCCTCAAATCCGTGATTAAAAGTTAAAAAAATATCCTGATTGACCGCCTTGCCGACTTTGGCATCCGGATTGATTTTTGCGATGATTTTGTGTTGCCGGCTAAGGTGAGCCGCCGACGATAGTTCTCTTTTCAATTCATTTGGTTCGTACATATGATAAAGACGAGCCATTTTTGTCATGATATAGGCCCATTTGAGGATCTGATTTTCGCAAATTTCACCGCGAAAATCCTTGTGAAACTTGATCGAGTAGAAGCTGATAGAATTTTTTACAGAATGTCTTAGAGCCTGAATGTACCCTGGGGGTTGAGTTTCATATTCCCTAGAATGGACCGTAGGGGATGATCCAGTGGGTCTTGGGGAGTAGTCGCAAAGGTCGAGCGGCTCGAGGTGAGGAACGCTGTAAAAAAAGGGGAAAAGTTCTTGGGATGTTAAAGAAGACATAGGCAGATATAATTTGGATTGGTTTTTTCGCCCAAAGTATACACGAAAAAATCTTAAAAAAGAAAAAAAGGTTTTTAAGATATTTTAAGAGTCCATCGGCTCAAGGTTGTTGAGAAACATCCTTACGCTCGATTTGATCGAAAAACGATCAGATTCCTTAGCGCAATCGAGAGGATCGAGTGAAAGGGCTTCAATACACCCTTTTTTTAAATCCTTGTCCATGATCCCTGATATACCCTGGGTGATGATCTCTTTAGGCCCGGCTTCAGGAAATGCAGCACAAGGGAGACCTGCTGCCATCGCCTCAACGATCACGATACCAAACGTATCAAATTTACTGGGGAATACGAGGACGTCACATTTTTGTAAAAGCTGATTGATCTCTTGCTGAGAGTGGACCTCAAAAAATTTGGATTCCTCCCCGTAGACCTCTTTTAAATGTAAAAACTCACCTCCACTACCAATGATCCATTTTTCACCGGGCAAATCAAGATCTAAAAAGGCCTCCAGGTTTTTTTCTTTATCAATACGGCCAAAGTAGACAAATATGGGGTGATTCTTATGGATCGTTTTTTTTGGATTAAAAGTGAAACGCTCAGTATGGACACCCGGATGCCAGATTTTAATCGGGTGTTTACATCCAAGCTTTTCTAGGTATTCTTTAATTCCTTTGGAGACGGTCATTGTGACATCCCCCTGGTGAAACCAGCGCATGAACCAATTGATAAAAACGGGAGGAATATGGAATCTTTTTTCTAGAATGAGATCGAGTCTTGTAAGATAGGAGGTGGAGAATTTGTACTTCTGCTTTTTACAAAGATGACGCAAATAGATACCGACACCACACTCGGTGTAGATGTGGACCGCCTCGGGTTGAAAAGAGAGAATTTTCTCTTTCAGCCCCTTTTTGGGCCAAAGGGCAAAGTGGAAACCCTCATGAATTTTTTTTGATGTAAAAGAATGAAAATCGGACGGATCAATGACAAGCACCTCGTGCCCTTCGGCTTTTAAACCCTCAAGGGTCGCTTTGAGTTGTGTCGTCGCACCTGAAAAAAGATCAGGGGTGGTATCTGTACCAATTAGTATGCGCATAGCTTATCTTTCTGGATAGGCTATTTATTTATAAAATTCAATATAAATGAGCGCAGTTTGGTATCCTTGTCATTATCAGGGTATTAAGGGGAAGAGTTGCGGATCTCTTTGATGTCCTTTTCGATTTTTTTCTGATTATCGGCAGAGGGGTCCTTAATATAGGCGTTCGTATCCTGAGCGAGTTTTTGCTTGAGATCCAGAAGGTGCTGATTGACGAGCCCGTTGGCCGAGTCTTGCATCGCCTCTAAGGATTCCTTCATCGCTTTGTAATATTGCCTTTTTTGCGGGTCGAAGTTGGATCCCATGGCTCCCTGAAAACTTTTGTCATAAATATCGACGCTTTCCTTAAACTCCTGTTTATAAGTAGGATGCTGCGGCTGATTTGGACGAATTTCCATGGATTTTATTTCCCTTAAAAATTAATCTCTACATAACATCTAAATCTAATTAGGGCAATATGTTTAGCAGGGTTTTTTTAGGGTTTTTGGTTTTGGTTTCTTGGCCTTTTCTAGAGTCGGCAACGGTAAAATCTCCTGAACAAATTCAGTCGGAACTCGACCAAGCCGAAAAAGACTTTGAAATAGCTCAAAAAATGTTTATCCCTTGGTACACGGGTCCTCTGATCACCGGATCGGCAAAAAACGCACCTAAGGGTAAAATCAACCTCCAGCCTTACTTGACCCTTAAGACCGCTTACGGTGTATATGACAACGACCGCCACTACACAAGTACACCTAATTTGTTTTCTGTAAATCCTCTTTTGGCATTTCAGGTCGGACTTACCGACTGGCTCGATTTTTCAATCCAGCCCCAAGCGACGTTTAAATATCTTGAGGGGAATAATGGGGGGAGCTTCAATGACCTCAACATGGTTGTGGGTTTCCAGCTCTATAGAGAATCGCTTTACATTCCCTCTATCCGTCTTCTTTACACCGAAATTTTTCCTACCGGAAACTATACCCGCCTTTTTACTCCATTGGATGCAGGTGGCGCTGGGGTATTTCAAAGTGTTGTGGGATTAAACTTAGGTAAAGTTTTATGGTGGTTTCCGGATCATCCGATGGCTTTAAGGCTTGCAACCAACGTGCAGTTTCCTACGGATTCAGCACGAGTTTTTGGTCTTAACAGCTACGGAGGTGGGCTCTCGACAAACGGAACAGTAAAAGTACGTCCAACCTTCAATATCGACTTTGGTTACGAGTATAGCATTACGCAAAAGTGGGTATTTGCAATCGACTTTGTCTACACATTATCCGGGAAAACGACATTTACAGGTTTGCCCGGGTTTGACGAGTTCGGAGACAACTACCTCATCGGTGGACCAGCCTCAGACAATTTCTCCTTATCTCCAGCCATCGAGTACAATGTGACTGATACGGGAGGATTCATTGCTGGCGTTTGGTTCTCTGTTACAGGGAAAAACAGCTCCAGCTATGTCGCCGGACTTCTGTCCTACACTCAGCTATTTTAAGGGCATATCCTAAGAACTTTTGAGGGTAGCCCTTTTTTCTTGGTGCTCAACTTTGAGCATCAAGAGGATCAATAGCAGGCTAAAAAAGGCGGTGATCCAGAAAATCAAAATGGGGTTTTCAACCCATTTTTGCATCTTAAGATAGGCTATAGGGGTAAAAGTTCCGAAAAATTGCGATCCCACAAGATACCCCCAAGATAGGTAGGAGATTGTTTTCTGATTCGGAGCTTTCTCATGTAAGTACGAATATAGGGGTGCGCTAAAAAGGGTCCCGATCAAAATAAAAAAGGTCATTCCCCCAAAAAGTTCCACCTGAAAGAAAATAGAGGGGGCGATAACGCCGAGGCTCAAGGCTAACAGAAGTGGCTTTTTTGTCCCCCATTCCATCGCTTTTTTTCCAAAATACCAAATCAAAAAAAGATCCAGAGTGATCATGATCCCGCTAAAAAGAGGACTGGATTGGTTCATACAGCTGGCAGGGATCACGATGAAAGCGCACGAGTAGCAAAATGCCGAATAGCCGGCTAAAAGGGCTATGAAGCTAAATTGAAATGGATCAAACTTCGGTGGAACTGTATTTCCTTCCCCCTTTTTTGAAGGAATTGGGGTCAATAAAAAGGGGATCAATAAAAGCAAAAGACCTACCAGATGGGCGATCGAGAAACCCAATTTCCCCAAATTCAAAAATTGCACAAGAGATGTGAATACGAAGCTAGACCAAATTCCTAGCATTGAGGATGCTCCGATAAAATTGGTCGCCTTCAATCGCAAATCATCTTCAAGATTTTGTCTCAGTAGCAAAGATACTCCAATCACCTCGGTTGCACTAAAAAATGATTTAAAAAACCGAGATACTACAAGCATAAAAGTGATCGATTCGGGAAAAAAAAGGGGTGTCAAACCCAACAAAATCGAAAATAAACCTGTCCCGATAAAAGAGACTTTTAAAAGGGTGAAGAGCTGAACCCTTTTTTCTAAAAATTGAAAAAACAATCCACCCAACGGTTTTGCCAAAAAACCGATTGGATAGATCGATAAAAGAATAATGAGCC
Source organism: Chlamydiia bacterium (assembly GCA_964200935.1). Classification (GTDB taxonomy): domain Bacteria; phylum Chlamydiota; class Chlamydiia; order Chlamydiales; family RGXB01; genus RGXB01. The sequence goes on from CAXNCP010000031.1 coordinate 5,952, forward strand.
CTTCGATGTAAGTTTTTTGCGGATAAAACAATTGGGGCACAAGGGGGATGAAAGCCACTTTTAAGGATGTGAGGAAGTGCTCCAGGGTATTAAGTAAAAATAGAAGGTAGACCCAGCTGGGATATTTAGAAGCTTTCATTGAGCTGAAGGGGTAACAGCGTATCTTGGGGAACCTCTACCACCTTATCTATTTTTAGTTTCAAAACTATTTTTTCCTCCGGAAAATGGCAGTCGTAGGTTTTTTTCAAACAGTTTTCAAGCAAAAGGGGGTTTTCATACCCCATGAGCTGGTGATTCCTAAAAATCAAAACTTCGCTCGAGACGTTCAGAAGATCGGGCAAATAGTCCAATAGATCGCAAAAGGTCCAGTTTATGGGGATAATGCTATGGATTTGAACAGAACCTTTTAGGGATATTTTTAAAGCGCACAAGGTATTTTTTTGGAGAAAATTAACCATTTTTTTTGTAGGATTTTTAAAATTTCTAACCGGATTTAAAAATGAGTGTAGCAGAAGTTTCCGCAAGCAGCCTAACAATTTCTAGATCTTTTTTAAAGTCGGCGACAAAAAGAGAGGATATTTGCCCTCCGACACAAGATATCCATGCGAGAATTCGAACTTTTTGGGAAACTCTCCCCGCTTTAAGAACTACCACACCATCTTTGAAGGCGATCAAAGGGCGGATCAGCGGCTGGATCAAACCACCAGCGGATATCAAAGATCACGAGCTAGAAAAACTCAAAAAGAATCTATCGAATTGGGTGAAAGCTGGTGATTACAGCTCTGTTTTTTCCCATATTGAGGAGCTCATCTACCACTGTAAGCCCTTTTTTATCCAACTTTTGGGTGAAAATAAGGAGTTCAGGGAAAGTATTTTCCGTTTTTCCCATTTGATCAACCCTTTTCTAATTACGGTGGATACACTTTTAGAACAGGACTCTGAAAATGTTATCAAACTTTTCTTCGAAGATAACGGATCTTCAACAACCCCTTTTGAAAAACTCCTTTCTGTGGGACATCCCGTTGTCCGCCTTTTGAGTTTGAAACATAGAGACCAGGTTTTTGCTTTTATACAAGACAGCGATCAGGTTTTAGATAGGGTTTTTCTCATGTACGCCTGTCAAAGACCAAGCGGGCGGGTTTTAGAGATTATGGATAACGTAGGATCTGCTTTAAGGGCCTTTTCTGTTGAGCTTTTGGATCTCTATCTTTTACAAAAAGCGATCCTGCTCAACGATCAGCCAAAAATTGTGGTTTTAGTACCTCGTCTAGGGCGAAATCATATTTCTTGGCTGACCCTTATGCCGGGTGTG
>CAXNCP010000032.1:0-7228 GCA_964200935.1 Chlamydiia bacterium
CGAACGATCAAAAAGACCTATCTAGCGCTTGTCCATAAACACATGAGAGAAGCGACGGTAGATGCCCCAATCGGCAGAAGCATGAGCGATAGAAAAAAAATGGCCGTAAATGAGGTCTCTGGTAAATCGGCGATCACCTGCTTTAGACCTTTGGCCCATTTTAACAATTCTACGCTGGTGGAGGCAACCCCTCAAACGGGGCGCACCCATCAAATCCGTGTCCATTTGCAACACCTGCAACATCCGATCGTCGGTGACATGCTTTATGGATACCAGGGATCCGACAAAAATTTTAATCCACCCCGTGTCCTTTTGCACGCAAGTAGGATCGAGTTTGAACACCCGATCACAAAACAGGTGCACGCTTATAAGGCTTTTCTCCCACCAGATTTCCAACAGATGCTCGTAAATCTCCAAATCGATCCTGAGTTACTCGCTTCATTGTCCTAAAATAGAGTGAATCTCTACCCCCTCTTTTTTTTTAGGGGATATTTATTTACAATTTTAAATAAAAAAAACAACAATTTGCTCTCGCGAGAACTGCACTAAAACCTAGTAATGAAAATTCTAAATTTTTTTTCGGGTGATTTAATCTCCAATCGTGTACTCTTTAGCAATGAATTGTCCCCACATTAGGAACTAGAACATGGAAGAATTCATCGGATATATCATCAAAAATCTTGTCACGAAGCCCGAGCAAGTCACTGTTAAACGCACATCCAGTGAAAATACCGATGTGTACGAAGTGCGCGTAGCACCCGAAGACATGGGTAAGCTGATTGGAAAACAGGGACGCACGATCAACTCTGTTAGAACACTCGTTGCTGCAACAAGCGCGCGGCTTGACGCCAAGAAGCGTACACTTGTTGAGGTGTATGACGAAGGGAAAGAGAGACAAGAGTAGCTAAATAATTTCCTTTCTAGTAAGTTAAGTTTTTAATGAAAACTTCGAGAGGAATTAGCGCTATGAAAGAGTTCATCACTTATATCGTGAAGAACATCGTTGATCATCCAGATCAGGTGAAAGTGGAAGCGATTCAAGGACATAATACCATGATTATTGAAGTCAAAGTCGCTAAAAATGACACCGGAAAAGTGATCGGACGACAAGGTAAAACCATCCAAGCTATCCGCGCACTCGTCGTGGCCGTAGCTAGCAGAGCTGGAATTCGAGTTACACTCGAGGTCCTCGAAGCGGATGCCCTTTCTCATGCCACAACAACGGCATAAAAACAAAAAAACCCCGGTTTTGCCGGGGTTTTTCATTTCAATCAATACTCAATACCATCTTAAGGCTTCAAACAAGGGGAAATGTCTTTCTTTCTTGATGTAATTGCACCCGCCTCAAATTGCAGAACAATCCAATCAGATGCGTGGTCTGTAAATGGGATCTTTCCCGATGAAACTTCTTCAAAAAGGAGTTTTAATGAAGATGGGACAAAAGCTTTGATCTCTTTTTTTGCCTGTAGCGCAAAAAAGGTCATCAGAAAATATCCAAGCTGCGCCCGACCTTCATCCGAATCCTCTGCACTGAGCCAGAGCTCATCTTGATGGTGATGCTTAGGTTTGATCCCGTTAAAAAGATCCTCGGCACCCTCAACGGTAGTCACCATCATGATTTTCAACGGAAGATCCGTTTTGTGTTGGTTCCAGGCGGAACAGATGTTCATGTAGTTTTGTTTCAAGGTACTGACATTGTTGGGATATATTTTGAGTTGGCTTACAAGTGCACCACCCTGCTTTTTGGTGTCGTTGAAAATCTTCAGTGACTGGATCCTTTTTTCAACGTCTGCCTCTTTAAGGGCGTAGACTGTCTGGTAAAAGCGGTATAATTCGGGATTTTGTATCAACGGTTTTGCAGAGGTTGGGTCAATAACCTCAGTAATTTTATTTTTTTCTAGTGAGACCAATCGATTGACAAGCTCCACCACTATTTCGTGGTCTAGGGCTGTTTTTTTTGCTAAAAGATCGGTGTCATCTAAGATCGCATACAAGAACATCTGATAGTCAGATGCTTCTCTTTTGGAGTCGCACCAACCAAGCTTCATGGCCCGCGCAATCCTCTCCTCTAAAGCCCGCTCCATGATCCTCAGATGCCTTGTATCGGTGGTGTTCCTACTTGCATGCTGCAAGATCTCATCCAACTCTTGTTCACTCGGACCATCCGTGATCAGTTTTTTATTGATATCAAAAGCCAATTTCGCACCGATCACATTTGATGATTGGACATCCATCGTGTAGATGGTTGTTACTCTTTGCGTTTTGATTTCGCTTTTATGATGATCCAAGATCGCGGCAACCTCCATATAACGGGGTATGCCTATCTCATTTGGGTTGCTAAAGTCTCGCAAGACAACAAACCCTTGCGTTGGATTTCTCAAAAGGGATGCGTAGATGACCCCCTCAACTTTATTGTCTCTTGTGACAAAAATTGCCGAGCGGTCCTGCAGTCGTAGGTTGATCTCTTCAATCGTGGTGTGTGGATGGACGCTAATTGGCATCTCATGAAAAACCTTCTGTTTCACATCGAGCGCTATCGCAAAAGTATCGACGTGTGCACGTAGAGCCTTGAACGCATCTGAAAGTAGATTAAACAATTTTTCAAGATCACCAATCTGACCACTCTTATGCGCTTTCAAAGCAGTTAAAAAGCCTTCAAATCCAAACCGGTGTTTTGCCTCCATCGCTTCCATAAATTCAGCTATGCTTGCTTGTAGCCCCTTTGTCACCGCAAGAACGTCGGAAAGGTAGGTATTTAAATAGGACTTGCTTTTCTTTGAAAACTCAACGACCGGCTCAAGCTCTTCAAACCTTTTTTCTAAAAGTTTCATGGGCTCTGAATGTTTAGAAACCATCGCTTGGAAAAAGGCGTTTTGGATCCAGCGGGCGCAATGGTTGAGCCCATCGGTCACAAGGCGCACCTTTTCGATGTCTTCTGGCAGCCAACCACCACAAAAATTTCCGTTTTGATCTACTACAACCGAGGCGTGCTTACCCCCTTCCTGTGCCACATCAAGCGTGCGATCCGAAAGGTGATGAATTTTTAGCCCCTCCGTGGTCGCAAGATCGAGCGATGTAAGGGTTAAACTCGTGCGATTATCCGATAAAATGGAAAAAAAGTGGGAGCCAAACTGATTTAAAAATAGAAGTTCCACCTCGAGAATTTGGGTTGGATCGTTTGGAACATTCCATCGATGCAATCCCTTCGACACATCCATTTCAAATGCATCCATCCAGCCATTGAATGAAGAGACTACAGTGTCGATATCGGGGCTCATATGGGCTGTCACGACAATCGATCCGTCAAGTTTTCCCCCTGCTGCAATTGGAAATAGCAACTGTGCCGCCTCGAGTGGAGCTTTTCGCCCCATGATTTTTTGACGCACCTCTTTTTGCTGATCAATGGATAGCTTGCTATGGTGCTTTAAAAAGAACTCATAGTCGCTTATGGAAACTTGGATCCCTTCAGACTTTTTTCCTTCCAACCGTCTAACCACTTCATGCAAAAGAAAGCATGGGGCTGGATGATTAAGGATGAAATCGGTCAGGGATTGAAAAACGTGCAACATAATTTAACTCGTCGACATTTTGTCTAGATAGTTTATGGCCCAAATTCTTGTCGACAGGAACAAGTGAAACGAAGAAGAGAGCCAAACATTCTCTCTGATTGTGAAGATAAAAAATGAACCGAGCAGGACTCGAACCTGCGACCTACTGCTTAGAAGGCAGTTGCTCTATCCAGCTGAGCTATCGGTCCGTCTGGAGAAAAACCTTTTCAAGCTTAACAAACAACTCTCGAAAGATCTATTCTACGCCTACATATTAGAGAATCTCTTGATTCGAATGCAAGGGTAAAGTTATGCTCGAAATTGTCTTTATGTCTTGTACCACCTATTCCAAACTTTTGAATGAGTTTTTTGCGATTTTGGGCCCTTGCGTCATGGAATCGCTCGACCATACCCTTTTTATGGCCGAAAAAATTAAAACGATCAGCGAAAAAACGGGCATACCTGTTGTTTTCAAAGCAAGTTTTGACAAAGCCAACCGCACTTCAATCCACAGTTTTCGTGGCCCCGGAATCGACGAAGGGTTAAATATTTTACAAAAGGTAAAAGACTATTTTGGCCTTTTGCTCACAACTGATATCCATGAGCCAAATCAGGCGAAGCCTGTCGCTCAAGTTGTCGATATCCTCCAAATCCCCGCCTTCCTTTGTCGGCAAACCGACCTGATTGTCGAGGCGGCAAAGACGGGCCGGGTACTTTCGATTAAAAAAGGGCAGTTTGTCGCCCCGACCGACATGTCCCAAGCGGTGGAAAAATGTCACCAAAGCGGCAATGCGAATGTATTTTTGATCGAACGCGGAACCACGTTCGGGTACAACAACCTCGTGGTGGACATGCGCTCTTTTGCAATGATGACCCCTTTTGCCCCGACCATCTTTGATGCTACACACTCATTGCAGCTCCCCGGAAAAGGGGGTACTCATAGCGGCGGGCAGCGAGAATTTTTACCCCAGTTGGCTCTGGCTGCTGTCGCAGCAGGTACCAAAGCCCTTTTTTTAGAAACCCATAACGATCCGGCCTGTGCCAAAAGTGATGCTCAGACTGTTTATCCCCTAGAAAAGGTCGAGCCTCTATTGAGAAGGGCTCATTCCCTCTACCATGAGTGTCAGACTTTCTACAAAGAAAGCGAGAACGGATCCCAAGAGCCTTTGTGTTTTCAAGAAAAGTTTTAACGCTTGGTGTTTGGTTTTTCCTATTATTTTACGCCCTTTTGAACACCACTTCACAAGAGCAGTTACAAACGGCAGGGCTGGATCAAAAACCGGTGATTTTTTTTCAAGCCGACAAGCTCAAGCGAGTCTCCTACAATCTACCCAATCACTTTGATATGCAGGCGGAATCGATTAGAACAGACCAAATAAAAGAGGTTTCCTTGAATGTTCAGGGGCACCTCGACCACCTAGATTTTAGCGCCGATAAAATGACGTTTGAGCCAAGAAATGGCCTTTTTTTAGAGGGAAATGTGTTAATCCATGATTCGAAAGAAAAAAAAACGATCCGCTCTCAAAAAGCATTCATCGATTATAAAAAAGGTTATGTGGAACTTTTAGAGGATACCACCATTTTGCAAGAAGAGGGCCCTCATACCCTTATCAAGGCAAAAAAGGTGTTCTATCAGAAAAGTGGCTCCAGTTTCTTTGCGTCGATAGAGGGCCCCATCGAGTGCATAGTTGAAGATCTAAATATGAAAGATTATGACCCTTTTAAACGTTAAAAGACTCTCCAAAGAGTACAACGGCCGTCTGGTCGTCCAAAACATTAGCCTTGAGATTCATAAGAGCGAGATCGTTGGCCTTTTGGGTCCCAACGGAGCAGGTAAAACAACCGCTTTTTATATGATTATGGGTCTAGAGGAACCCGATCAAGGGGAAATTTTCCTCAATGATCAGCCCATCACCAACCTCTCCATCGACAAAAGGGCTAGGCGGGGTATGGGCTATTTGGCGCAAGAACCCTCGATTTTTCGACAGATGAGTGTTGAGGAGAACTTAGAGGTGATCTTGGAGACCATGCCCCTATCTAAATTAGAAAAAAAAGGGCGACTTGATCAACTTTTGGAGGAGTTCAAGCTCACCCATTTGAGAAAAAAACCGGCACCGACCCTTTCAGGCGGAGAGCGTCGAAGACTGGAGATCGCCCGAACACTCATTCAAAATCCTAAACTTCTCCTGCTGGATGAGCCGTTTGCCGCCATTGATCCGGTGACGATTGAGGAGCTCAAAGAGCTGATCTTAGGCCTATCCAAAAAGGGGATCAGTTTTTTGATCACCGATCATAATGTAAGAGAAATTTTTAAAATAGCCAGCCGTTGCTACTTGGTACAAAAAGGGGTAGTAACCCACGAGGGGTCGCCTGAGTATCTCTGCTCGAACCAGGAGGTGCTAGAATCCTACTTGGGCCATCAGTTCTCCCTGAAATAGTTTTTACCTATTTTGCCCTCTTTGTTTACGAATGCCCTTTATCCTAATTTTTTTAACATCTCCTTTGGCTTGACTAAACAAAAAGATTCAAGTTAAAATAGGCACGAAAATTTTAGTTTTAGACCAAAAAAATTCAAAACTGTTTTGACATCCGGTCGACTAGAATCCATTTGAATTTTTAACAAAAGCCAGGAGTCTACCATGGAAACAGAAATGGCACTTGCAATCATTAAACCTGACGCAGTACGCAGACGTAATGCAGGTGAAATTCTCTCTATGTACGAGAAACACCCGACGTTTAAAATCCGCGGAATCAAGTTGGTCCACATGGACCGCAAAACAGCTGAAGGTTTCTACGAAGTTCACAAAGAGCGCCCCTTCTTCGAAGAGCTCGTGAGCTTTATGATGAGCGGACCTTGCATCGTCATGGCAATTGAAGGGAAGCACGCAGTTTCTGCGCACCGCGATTTTATTGGTGCTACCAACCCAGCCCATGCACAAGAGGGAACAGTACGTAAACGTTTTGGCTCCAGCATCGGGGAAAATGCCGTTCACGGATCTGACAGTGCTGAGAATGGGATGAAAGAGGTGAACTACTTCTTTGATCTATCTGATTTAGTCGACATCAACTGGGCGCACGTCAACGCCTAATCTCAACGAAAAGAGGGACTTTAAAAGTCCCTCTTTTTCATTGAACAACTCTTTTTTTAGTTACGCTTTTTAAACGTATCCAAATGCTCTAGCGCTTTACCTGTTCCAAGACATACCGCCAACAGTGGGTTTGGGGCCACAATCACAGGCAATCCACATTCTTTAATGATATGCTTATCTAACCCTTTGATCAAAGCACCACCTCCGGCAAGGACAATTCCACGCTCGACAAGGTCTGCCGATAGTTCAGGAGGGCATTTTTCAAGAATCATCCGAATACTTTCGATGATCTGTTGGATAGGCTCCGCAAGGCACTCACGAATTTCAACCGAATTGATCCTTTTGGTGATTGGTAAACCGGCCACCTGGTCACGTCCACGTACTTCCATTTCCAATTCGTGTTCTCCAAGAGGATACGCAGAGCCGATCGCAATTTTGATGTCTTCGGCGGTTCTTGGACCAATCATCAAGTTATAGGTGCGGCGCATGTAGTTGATGATGCATTCATCGAATTCATCCCCCCCAATACGCAAAGATTTGGATTCAACAATACCACCAAGAGAAATGATCGCAATTTCGGTTGTACCACCA
>CAXNCP010000033.1:0-7214 GCA_964200935.1 Chlamydiia bacterium
GAGCTAAAAAACCAAAAAGAACAAACCTAGATCTTCTTTAGAATGTCTGTGGCTACAGGAAACATCCCTTCAGCAGATGCTGCAGACTCCAAAATTCTTTTCGATGCAAGAGCCGCTGGCAAAAACCTTTTTGGAGCTAAAAAACCAAAAAGAACAAACCTAGATCTTCTTTAGAATGTCTGTGGCTACAGGAAACATCCCTTCAGCAGATGCTGCAGACTCCAAAATTCTTTTCGATGCAAGAGCCGCTGCGAGGACGTAATCTTGTGTTCGTGCAAGATAACTAGCCATCACCCCGCTCAATAAATCACCGGTTCCTGCGGTAGCAAGTCTTTCTTCGGCCTCAATGATGACAAAAGGTTTTTTTTCGCCCGGTTCAAAAATCCAGGTCGGCGGCCCTTTTTCATAAAGGATGAACCCCTTTTGTGGTTTACCTTTCAAGTGGCGCATTTCCGCTCCGTTCGGGGTCAAAATGGCAAATGGGGGCTTGGACATTTCGATATAAACACCAATAGCCCCTGCATCAACAATCAAGGGTTTGGGATGATCGGAAATATACTCTAATATCTCCTTAATGAGTGGTTTTTTTGTCTCGTCAAGGCCACAGCCAATCACAACAACATCTAACTTAGGATAGATAGCTCGAAACTGATCCATCGTCTGTTCAGAAAAAACAGCTTCGACTAAGGGGAGGTGAAAATGCTCATCGGCAAAAACGCGCACCATACCGGCCCCGGCCTTTAGTGCCGCGCTTGCAGATAAAAATGCGGCCCCTTCTAATCCTTTGGAGCCGGCAACAATCCCAATATATCCGCGATCATATTTGTGAATTTTTTTCGCGAGCTCAGGCTCATGAAGCGCCTCCATTCGGATAACTCTATAGACCTCCTCAAGCTGCTCGTAATAGCTCTGATCCCAACCGAAATCGACCAACTCGATCGTCTTAAACGTTTGGTACCCTAACCCGATTAAGTGACCCAACTTGTATGTTCCGATCGCAACTACGTGCTCTGCAACAATGTGGGTCTGAGAAACATCGCCAGTCGTCCCATTCACACCGGAGGGGATATCGAGCGCGATGATTTTCAATCCCGATTCATTGGCTCTTTGGACTTCGCGTGCTTCTTCTTTTTCTATCTCACCGTGAAATCCAATCCCATATAAAGCATCTAAAATCACCCCTTTTTTCTCTAGATGCTTGAGATCTTTGAATACTAAAAAACCCATTTCAGAGAGATATTTCAGTGCGTATAGACCGTCTTTGCCGTTGTTGCCTTTTCCGATCAAACCATGCACTACCCGATCGAGGTGGTGTTTTTTGCAATATCTATCGATCGCCTCAGCGACCCTTTTACCAGCCGTTTGACTAAACAATTCAGGATTGCAACCCTTTTGAATTGCAAGTGTTTCGACCCGCTTTTGCTCCTCAGAAGAAACAACTTTGTCGAATACTATCTCGTTGTGTTTCAAAAAATCTTCCGCACTTGTTGATCGACAGGATAGCCCTCGTATAAAATGTTGTAAACGATTTCAGCAATCGGTAGGCGGATGACTTGGTGGATCGCTTTTGCGGCAAAAGCACCCTCCACAACCATCCCCACGCTCCCTCGAGCTTCCTCGCAAGACATGCCATGAGCGATGTTCAGCCCACATTGAAAATTTCGGCTTTTTTCAGACGAGCAGGTCAAAATAAGATCGGCCAAACCCGAGAAGCCTTCAAGGCTATGTGGATTGATCCCTTTAAAATGTAAAAGTTGTTTCATCTCCTGGTAAGCCTTTGTAATGAGGGCCGCCCGAGCATTCTTCCCATAACCTAAACCCTCAATAAGACCACAAAGGATCGCATAGATATTTTTCATCGCACCACCGAGCATGCAGGCTATAGGCTCTTTTGAGTTTTCTGTATGGAAAAAATCTTGATTGAAGACTTTTGAAATTCTTTTAGCCAATTCCAAATCGGCAGATGCAACCGTGGCGCATGTGGTCATTTTGGATAAAACTTCATCTGCAAACGTAGCACCGCTCAAAACGGCTACGTCCTCTAACCCCATCTCTTTTGCAATCTCAAATAGGGTTTGCCCCAGGTCATTGATCCCTTTTGAGGTGATGAGGATGGGGATTTTGCAATCCAAATCTTTGAGAGCCTTGATTACAGGCTTGAACCCTTGGGAGGTGACCGATTCGATCAATAGATCCGAGCCCTCTATTGCATGATGGAGCTCTTCATGCATGTCGATTTTTGTGTGGATAGGGACGATGGGGAACCTGGGGTGTTTGTTGTGGTTGCGAATCGAATCGATCACCTCTTTTTCGATAGAGTACATTTTGACATCTACCCCTTTAAGCGCCTGTGAAAGGGCAAACGCCCATGCTCCGCTCCCTAAAATGGTCACTTTACGAATGCTCATGCTAATACCTTCAAAGCCTCTTCTAAGCTGTCTAATCCCGATTTTCTTTTAATGGGTAAAAAATAGAGTTTGCGATCGATCTTTTCTACTTTATAGCCATGGGCCAGAGGGAAAAAATCAAAAATGAACTTCTCTTTTTTGTGGCCCGTTTGCCCATTGTATGTTTTTTTCACCAGGTGGAACGGGACTAAATGGTCCTGCTTTGCAGCTCGGCGAAAAAAAGGGAGTTTTGCTGAAAAAATACCGGTGTAGGCAAGCCCTTTTTCCTCCCCATAGAGATACTCTTTTACACTGAGTTTATCCCCCTCGATCAAGGTGCCTACAGCCTCATTCATCCCCCTTTTTTCTACACCAAGGACTATTAACTCCTCCCATTGATGTAGCTGCGGAATACTTGGGTCTGCTAACGGATTGTCCACTGAACAAACCACGATTCTCTCGACGCAGGCCTCTTCAAAAGCATTTAAAACCCTAGTGGAGTCTAATGCCCGAAAAAGATCCCCGTTTCCAATCGGCCCCTCCCCCTCTATTCCCACAAAAGGGGCCGAATTTTGGGTAAATAGTGCGATTTTTTTGTCCAAAATATTCAGACTCTCTACATGAGCTTTAATCGCTTCTTCATTTTTTTTAGACGCCATGATCGCAATGTGCTTAGGCCCTTTTTTAATCAAACGTTCGATCAAAGAGATACCATGCAACGAGACACACCCTTTAGGGATGTCCATTTCCAACCTTGTCGCATCGCCGCCAGCTAGAATCACTAGTCCATAATTATTTTTTTGATCCAATTAAAGTCACCAAAACAGCTCAATTTTTTAAAAAACTCTAACAGCTCAAAGGTTAAAAGACAAAAACCGAATTTTTTATATTTTATCGGTTCAAAATCGATCTCAAATATGCACTATGATTGATTTTGTCCTCTGTTTTTTGCTCAAGGCTCGCCAAACATTTCCCTAATCGGTATAGTCTGAACCCCCTAAGGGAACCTTAGAGAAGGTATGCATTTTTTTAGCCTTTTTATTTCTCTATTGATTACAGCCATTTGGGGCTTTAATTTTGTAGCAGTCAAGTATTGTCTACATACGATCAGCCCTTTAATGTTGTGCTTTTTTAGATTCTTTCTTGCTAGCATCCCGCTGATTTTTTTCATCCCTCCACCTAAAGGGAAATTCTCTTTAGTTGTCCTCTACGGACTGATCATGTTTGCACTGCAGTTTGCTCTCCTTTTTTTGGGTTTATCCCTGGGGATGGAGGCGGGCTTAACCTCTTTGTTACTGCAAATTCAAGTGTTTTTTAGCCTTTTTTTGGGCATTTTTGTTTTAAACGAGAAGATCCGCTCATGGAACATTATCGGTTGCATGATCTCTTTTTTAGGGATCGGCATTGTTTTGAGCCACCTTGATACTCGAGGAACCATCCTTGGGTTTTTACCCATTTTGGGAACGGCCGCTTGCTCAAGTGTAGGCAATTTATTGTCAAAAAAACTTGGTAACGTGAACAGTCTTTCTCTGGTTGCCTGGGGAAGTTTCATCGCCTGGCCTGTTTTGCTCCTTTTTGCCCTTTTAATCGACGGCCCCGAGTCGGTGATGTGTACGTTTTTTGAAATTGAGATCGATACATGGATTGGTATTGGCTACATCACCTACCTATCGACTTTATTTGCCTACGGGGCATGGAGTTGGCTCATCACCCATTACCCTCTTAGAACCATCACACCCTTCACCCTTTTAACTCCCGTTTTTGCGCTCCTTTTTGCTAGCATTTTTTTGGATGAGGTACTTGCATTGTGGAAAATTTTTGCCGCGATTTTAGTCCTCACGGGACTTGCGATCAATCTTTATGGGCACCATCTTCTACGTATCCCACCCCCGCTTGATTGATATCATTTTTGAAATAATTTTTTTATTTTTTTGGCTTCATAAATGAATTGACTTATTCTTTTTTGCCGAATAACCTTAGCTAGGTTTTTAAAAACAATAAAAAACCTGATCGAAACTATCTACGATATTGGGGGTATCATGGCACCCATGACCTTAATCCTTTTCGGCGCGTTTGGTTTTCTCTTTTTAATCCTTATCAATCTCTATCAACGCTGCCCATCGAACAAAATACTTGTGATCTATGGCCGAGTCGGCTTCGGAAAAACCATACAATGTCATCATGGTGGTGGACGAATCGTATGGCCACTTATCCAAGGGCATGCCTTTTTAGACCTCACACCAAAGACCATCCATATTTCCTTAAGAGGCGCCCTATCGCAACAAAATATCCGCGTTAACATCCCAAGTACCTTTACGGTAGCGTTGGGTGTGAACCCGGAAATTATGCAAAATGCGGCAATTCGTCTATTAGACTTAGATCAGCGTGGCATCGAACTGATGGCCACCGAAATCATCACCGGTCAGCTCCGTTTGACAATCGCCTCTTTGAGAATCGAGGAGATCAACCAGGACCGTGAGCGATTTTTAGAGGCGATCAAGGACAACATCGAGGAAGAGCTCCACAAGATTGGCCTTACACTTCTCAACGTCAATATCACCGACATTACCGACGAGTCTGAATATATCGATAGTATCGGAAAAAAGGCATCCTCCACAGCCGTCAACCAGGCAAAAGTCGATGTTGCCGAGCAAGAAAAACAAGGGGAAGTAGGAAGAGCCTCTCAAGAAAGAGACTGCAGGATCCTTGTGGCAAGCTACAATGCTGATGCGGTCCGTGGAGAAAATGAATCGGCAGCCGAAATAGCCACTACAGTCGCAATGCTGCGTGAGAAAGAGGCCGAGGCAAGACGCCGTAGCGAGATTGCTCTGCAACAAGCAGAGGCAGAAATCCAGAAAGCCAAATCGATCTCAAACACCAATCGTTTGGAGGCTGAACAGATTGTCCCGCAGGAGATTGAAAAGCGTAAAATTGAGATCGAAGCTCAGGCAGAGGCTCAAAGCAAGATTCTTGTGGCAAAAGGGGAAGCCGAGGCAATCCTTTTGATCAGAGAGGCAGAAGCGCTCGGCATTCAAAAGATTCTGGATGCTAAAGCCCGTGGTTACAAGCAACTCATTGAAGCGTGTAACCAAGATGCTCAAAGTGCCTCGACCATGCTGTTGATGGAAAAGCTCGAGTCTGTTGTTTCGTTGCAAGCAGAAGCGATCAAGAACATCAAGATCGATAAAATCACCGTTTGGGACTCAGGAAGTCAGGGCGATGGGAAAAAGACATCGACATCCAACTTTTTGAGCCAATTTGTAAAATCGCTCCCACCACTTCACGACGTGGCAGAGATGGCCGGCTTAAAAATGCCCGCTTATCTCGGGACAATTGAAGACAAAAACGGAGCCAAAGAAAAAGAGTTTGAATTACAGTCCCGATAATTCAGAACTTGTGGACGAAAAAAGCAAAAAGATCTGTTTTCCCAAAAGGAGAACAGATCTTTTTGTTAGATAACAATCATTTTTTTTCTCGAAATCTTGCAGCGGCAACCGCCGAAAATTCCTTGATTTCAGCCCCCAAACTCATCGTTTCTGCTAAAAGTAGTCTTAGGTCATGTTTGGGCTTTTTATGCATTTTTTCCTCAAAATGCTCGATTGGAAACGTATCAAAAAAGGGTTTTGTCCCTAGAATGACCGTATCCCCCTCTTTGAGACCCACACAGGTAATTTTTGGTTTTGCTGAAATGGGCCAAAGCTTTTGGTTCAAACCGCGATAGGAATTGTATGCCAAAAGCCCAAAAGCTCTTGAACATCCCACCCCTTGTTGCGCGTTTGGCCACTTATACTCCCCCGTAAAAGGCAAGTAACAGGTGGACCTTTGCTCGTGCAAGGCTTTGATTGCGTGATCCAGACGTTGGATGTCGTGTTTTGAAGAGAAGCTACGGATGTTGCTCAACGCATACAAGCCACCCCCCTTCCTCACCAGAAAGCCCCTTGAAGAGCCAAGTGTTGCGGTAAAAAGGATTCCGTTTACATGGTCCACAATACTCACAAGACCACATGCCCCTTGTTGCGACCATGCAGCTTGGCTCAAAACATTCGCCTCAAGCTCATGAAATGTCCTCAGGAGCACCTCTCTTGGCGATAGACCCTGTTGTAGCAAAGTCAATGCAACCACTGGTGCGCGCGATTGCAAAAAGTTTGCTACTTCACGTCCATTGATCCCTTCAAACAGACTGAAAATAGTGAATGGATTTTGTTGATCAATATGCTGTTCAACTTGTCTAAACTCTGTCTTATTCGTCTCTTTGAAAATATAGCACTCTGAACATGATACCCCTTTTGTCACGCGGCCGAGATCGTCACTGATCTGTCGCTCTAAAGATTTGGAATCCTGGATCGAACTTCTCTCAAACTGAGCCTTGAAGAAGTTTTTTAGAAGCTTTTCTTTATCCCGGGTAGAAATCCTCTCCCGATCAAAGAAAGGTATGCTACTGCGCCTCGAGGTGCATCCCATACCAAAAAATTCGCTGATACTATCAAATATACTACTCTCTTTTTGATCGACCGGCACCCTTGTTGAAGCGCAAAAATCGAAAAATGAGCCACCTCCACCTTGTGCAGAGTTGGGTGTTTTTGTACTCATAGTTAACTCTCCTTAACTACATTCTTGTACTATACCAGACAAGATATATATAAGTAAAATTTTAATTTAGTATAAATCGCAAAATCGGCTCCTCTGGTATGTGTCAAACAATTTTTTTAATTTTTTGTTAAGATGAAAGTGTTTGCGTTTATGGGAAACCCGTTTTTTGCTATCTTGGAAAAATGAAAAAAATCATCCTTGGATTTGATCCTGGAACACAAAAAACCGGCTGGGCTC
>CAXNCP010000034.1:0-7130 GCA_964200935.1 Chlamydiia bacterium
GTCGGGGAAAAAACGATCAATGTCATTACCACACTAGAGAGGACCGCACCAAGGATCATCCATAAGCGACGCATCCCGAAATAGTCTGAAAGAGATCCATAAAGGGGAGATCCGAAAATGGTCCCGATCGCAATCATGCTGGCGATGAATGCGCTTTGGGATAAAGTAAAGTGGTGGATTTGGGTCAAAAAAAGGCTTGCAAACACAGCACTGAGAACCATGAGAGGCAAATTTAAAAGACTTGTATAGAGCCCGATTTTGAGTGTTACAGGATTCTTTAGAGATGCCTTCATAGCCTGAAATAGAGGCAAATCTTGAGCCCCTTTTTTTAAAGGAGAATTTTCCTTGATTGTCAAAAAGAGTAAACCAAATAAAGCAAGTCCGATCAGTGCATCCAGATAAAGGGCATTACGCCAGCCTAAATTTTCGGCCAAAATAGAAAAAGGGCTTTGGGCAACAAAAGCGCCCAACATCCCGATCGTGATGATCCAACCCATGATTCGCGCTTGCATTTTTTCTTCAAACCAGCGCGTAACTAAGATCATGCAACTCAAAAAACAAAACGCATTCCCAATTCCTGAAAGAAAATGGCAAAACGCTGCCACCATCAGGTTGTTTGAGGAGGCAAACCCGGCTGTCCCTAAAACGCAAATAAAAAGGGCTGCGAGGATCACTTTTCTCACTTCAAATCGGTCCAAAATCATCCCTGCCGGGAGCAAAAACAGAACATCGGCGAGTAGATATGTAGCACTGATATAACCAAATCCTGTTGCACTCAGTTGAAGATCTTGCATCAAAAGGGGCGCTATCGCATTCATCATATGCAGCTGCATTAATTCATAAGCTAAAAATAGAGCTGCCGAAAAACAGACAATGTAGGGCATCCAAGTTTTTTTCACGATAAAACCTCCGTTGCGTGCGTTTCTTTGAAAGAGGGGACGGCCGCTTTGAAACATTTCATACATTTGGAGATGTAGCTTTCATTACCGCCGATCTGAATCTGTGAGCCTTTAACCACCGGTTGTCCCGATTCGTCGATTCGCATATTCATCGTCGCTTTTCTTGAACAGGTGCAGATCGTTTTGATTTCAGAGATCTCTTCGGCCCATGCCAATAGGTAGCGGCTCCCTTCAAAGGGTTCCCCTAAAAAATCTGACCTTAAACCGTAGCATAAAACAGCGATCCCTAAATCTTGTGCGATTTCTACAAGCTCTGCCACCTGCTTTTTTTTCAGAAAATGGGCCTCGTCGACCAAGATGCAGCGGACATTCGGTGTGTGCTCTAGCTGGTGCTTCACATAGCTGAAAAAATCGAAACGGTCGTCAAAAGGGGTTGCGCTCTGTTTTAGCCCTATTCGGGAGTAGATCACCGTTCTTTCAAATCTTTGATCCATTTTAGGAGCAAAAAGGAGGGTCTGCATCCCCCGCTCGATGTAGTTATAACTTGCCTGTAAAAGGGTAGTGCTTTTTCCGGCATTCATTGCCGAGTAGTAAAAATAGACCTTGGCCACTTTTGCCATTCCTTGAAGGTAGTTGCTTAACCACACACTCTAAGCAATCGACGATTTTTAGCGGGAGTGTTTTTGGCAAAATAGGGACTTCGATGGTGTTTAGGCAGCATTTTGGCTTTATCAGAATGCAACCTACTGACAATGAGTTACTAAAATTTACAATATTATAATTTATTTAAATGTTAAAAAATGTTATAATATTATTAATAATTTTAAGGGACACCGTTATGAGTTCACCGATTGGAGCCCGCCTTTGGGGACATGTTGTCAATGGTGTTAGGTTTGTAGCTCAAAGACCTTCCATGTACGGAGCCCAATCGGCAATTGGCCACAATATTTTGGGCCATGCAAAAAGCTTAAGCTCAACAACATCTAGTTCTTTTATGGCAGATCATTTGAATTTGCACGGGATAGATCCCCTTTTGCAAACTGCAGCCAGGGTGCCGCCGCACTTAAGTGGGACTGGCTCTAGCTCCACTGGTGGGCAAATCCGAATTTGGGACCAAAACCCATTGACGTCCGTTCAACGTGCCCGGGATCATTTATCGATTTTTAATCCTCCTCGCAGCCGGGGGGAATCTTCTCAAGAACTGCAAAATGCAGGAGTGGATAGCATACAGGGTGGGGAGAACCTCTCCTTTGAGATGCAGATAGAGCAATGGAAACGAGAGGCTCCGGAGGGGGAAAATCGTTCTGATGCCGCAAAGCTGATCCTAGCTTATGCAAGAAGAGAGCATAGTGAGCTTTTTCATCAGGCATCCTCTTTAGAACATTCTGAAGAAATTATGCTTGATGTGGGGGTATTACCTTCAGAAGAAATCGATCTAATAGAAAATGTGGGGGTCTATTCTGAAAATTCCCGATTTTTCTTAAATCTTAATGGGCTAAATCTCTCCTCTCTACCCCATAGATTTGAGGAACTCACTTCGATCGAAATCCTCTCTGTCGCTGAAAACCGGTTTACTGAGATGCCCGATTCGGTGGCCAAGCTACCCCAATTAAGAGAATTGGATCTAAGAAACAACTGTTTAACGCTTGTCCCATCTGCTTTAAAAAACGCGGCGGAACTTACACACCTTTTTTTGGCAGGCAATCGGATTGATCAGATAGCAGAGTGGATGCTCCAGTCAAAGCTTATTTTTTGTGATATTTTCGACCTTTCAAAACAGCGTCTATTCTCTAAGTTATTCCCGAAACTCTTGGATTGGGAGGATGATGCTCCGACGGCTACAGAAAGAGAGGAGCGAGAGAAAGTTTCTAATAAAATTTTAGACGAATTGGATAACCCGACCCGGATATTGCTTCTTAGGGACCATAATCTGACCTCTCTACCCGATATATTTGACCTTCTACCCAATATAGATTTGCTGGATGTTTCCATGAACCGCCTTGAAACCCTTCCAGAGTCCATAACAAATCTGAAAAAATTAAAAGCCTTATATCTTCAAAACAATTCTTTTTCTACTTTGCCGTCTGCTTTGGGAGCTCTTAAGCAAATGGAGCTGATCTTGTGCACCTTCAATCCATTAAAAAATTTACCTCGCTCCTTGAAAGGATGTTCCTCTTTGACTATTCAACTCGATTCACCCGATTCTAGGGAGAAGAGCCTCATATGGGATGAGTTGTCTACAAACTATAATCTTGCATGGGACTTAAAGGGCATCACCTTAAGGGCTTTTCGTGCAAAGTGGGAGCCTCTCAAAATTTGGCATTCCAGGGGAAAATTTTTTACTGCCTTGAAAGATTGGAATGATGGGCCAAAAGAAAAAATACGACAATCCATCATGTGCGCGCACGATTTTAGAGAAAAAAATTTGAGTCTGTCTCTTCATGATTTAGAAATTTTTCCATGGATGATATTTGATTTGGAAAATTTGGAAGAATTGCACCTGTTCTTCGATGGGAATTGTTATTATTTCAACATGATGCTCGAAATTGTCTGTCAATCAAAGATCCAAAAGATCTCTTTGCCGTCTCATGCAAAACCTTCTCCACTTTTTTTAGAGCACTTTGAAGAATCGGATCGTGAAAGATACCATTGGACTCGAAAAAAAGGATCTGAAAGGAACGCACTTGGATCGAAGGCTTCTACCCATCAAGTTGCCGCTTTGTCAGAGGCTCAAACAGTTCAAGTTCCCCCTTCCTCTGGGGCTCGTGCCGAGGGAGACCCTGCTTTTTCAAAGAAGGATGTCCATCAGGCAAGTGGACCCCAAACTTCTTATCAGCAGGATCGGGCGATGGCTCGATTAACAAGAATCATCGGGCCTGTAGAGCCGGCTGCAGTTGCCAATGGCGCTGGAGATGACTTTAGTAGTGCGGACCAATCAAGCTTATTGTCCTCATTGCTGACCACCGGAATGTTGTTATACGGGATGGCAAAAATATCTGGTGCTAAATCGGTAAATATCAGAGAAACTCAGGCCGTTGAATCGATCCAAAGGCTCTTTAGGGGTCACATGGGACGAAATGAGGCCAAAAGATTGAAAGAAGAGGCTAAAAGGGTAGCTGAAGCTCAAAAAAATAGAAAGCCCCCGATGATGAGATCCAGGCTCTAAAGTAAAGAGGTTTGTTAGCCGGTACTTTTTCAAAGAAAAACCCTCCTATTGATAGGAGGGTTTTTTTATCCCCGTGGGCTATCAAAACGAAGTTAAGTCTATCTTTTCAGTTTGGTAGAAACCCAAAGAAGGCCAATTGTAACGATTGCGCTTACTGCGATGACCCCATTATTGAATGCTGTTGTGACATTTAAGCATCCGAATTTGTAGGGTAGGTCCACATAAAAAGGTAAAAGAATGTGGGAAATCATGTGGAAAAAGGCCGCACCGGCTACAAAAATACAAACGTCTCTAAGTTTGAACATAAATAAATCTCCTTATAATCACCCTACTAAAAGAAAAAGTTTTTATTGGCAACCTGGATTCTTTATCTCATTCTTTCGATTTTTTGGTTTCTCTTAACTCAACCTCTTCTAGCACATGTGTTTGGATGAATTCATCCAAGGAGCGCTCAAATGCCCTCAGTTCATCTTCTATTATTTCGAGCTCTATAGGGGTTGCAGGTTCTAAGTCCATGAGCCCAAATTTTTTCGACGGATCGTGAGGCCAAGCGGCAAGCCCCTTCTCATCCCCCTTTTTTTCAATCAGGTCTGTTAAGAAGGACTTTTCGATCAAAGTGAGAGTTTTATCCCCCTGGATTTTTACAGGATCGTTCAATAATTTGGACGAAAAGGGGCATACTGACTTGTCTAGAGTAGGCCATTCGTGAGAGAGTTGCCGGAATTTTTCTAAATGTGGGCCGTTTCTTGTTTCGGTGTCCTTTAAAATTGCTAATAAGCGGGATGTGTCCGCCCCTTTTTGTAACTTTTGAATCAAATTTCTGAGGTGATTGGATTGAGATAGCTTTAAAGAAACCTCATTTTGGAGCTCGTCAAGGATTTTCTTTTTTCCCTCTAGCTCTTTCTCCTCTCGAATCGACCGAAATTTTAAGAGGAATGCGTTCACATCCGAGAGGGGGGATTTGATCCACCGTTCGACCTGGTTTTCCAGCCATTCCTGCAAAGGATCGGGAAAGAGGGGGTAGGCGCTGATTAGGGTCTGTTGGAAGGCCGGCACCAAAAGAAGATCCCTTGTCTGATGGGGCATGATGAGACAGATATAGGGAATTAAATTTTGTGGAGTCAGGTTTAGTATTCTGTTTAAATCGAGCCCTTCGGGGAGGAATCGGGCGATGAGAAGGAGGTATTTTCCATCTCCAAGGATTTTTTCTCGTAGATGGTTGAGGAAAAACCCCATATAGAAATCCTGGGAGAATTGATTTAAAAAGAAAAGGTGCTCCTCGATTGTTTTGTTTTCTAGGTTGAACGAGACTGTCTTTTTTAAAACGGCAGGGATGGAAAGGTCCTTTTCAAATGCCGTTGCAAGTTCTGTGAACGTGTTGAAAGAATGGGCTTCAGCAAACTTGAAATAGAGCTCAGCATCAATTTTCTGATTTTTATAAAGCCTTTCAAGAAGCTCACTGCCGAATGTGGAAATATGCCTTTTAAAACGGGGTTGATAGGAGAGCATCTCAAAAATTTCAAGTGTTTCCTTATTGAGCAAAAAGTAGGTGTAAAGCTCAGGTAAGTCTTCGGGTGTAAATTTTTCCATTAAAGAGAGTATGCGAACCTCTCTGTCATACTTAGAGTGGGTGTGGCTTTGTAAAAATTCATATAGGGATTTTTTATAGACGGTGTCTTGAATCATTAGAATATAAAGTTGTTCCAACGGATCTAAAAATTCAAAAAATGTGGCCATAGGAGCTATGATGCTTGCATCCCAGCCAAGTTTAGCTTTACCGATGGTAAACTTTGTTAAGTGAGGAAAAGGGGTAGTATCCAGATCATGAAGAATGCGTCTATAATCGGTGATCGGATGGAGTGTTGCCTGAATCAAGTAATTCATGATCCGATTTTGATGGGTCTTTTTCGTCGCCAAAGAATTGGATTGTGTGGAGGCGTATAGATCCAAGATTTGCTTTAAGGTGCCTGGAGATTGCTCAAGGAAAAGGTTCAGCATTTGTGTACAAAAAAGGCCATTTTCTAAAAATAGTTTCATCTCATAGGTGTCCATCTGCCTAAATTCACCCATTGGAAAATCGACAGGTGCAATGCAAAGCAAATCGAGCCTGATTTGGGTACGTCTGTAAAGCTCGAATGAGCGGAGTAAAAATTGGGTTAGTTTTGGCAAGGGGAGCTTAAAAGGGATCGTCGGGTTTGAACGAATCCACTCCGTTAACATCAAAACTTTGTAGGCATGTTCATCACGGAAAAATGTTTCAAAGTAGATGATCCCGCTAGGGTGTTGATTCATCCGTCCAATTAGGTTAGCGACCTGCTCATTTAGAATGTTTGTTTGATGATTGAATGGATCATTTAAAAAGGCGGCAATCAAAGCGGGGGCTATGAGATCGGGTTGTTCTTTGTATTTAAGAAGCAGTTCGCATTGTTCTAAAAGCTGTAGGGCATCGTCTTGCGGCAAGCTGTCTAAAATTAGTGGAAATTCGCCATGAAACGCCAAAAAAAACTGGTTGAGAGCCTCAGGACCTAGATGGGAAAGATCCATTAGTATTTTTTCTATGTTTTTGCCGCGTACCCAGCTCGGATTGGTCAAAAGCTCCCGAAGGGATTTGCCCGTCGTCTCTAAATCTTCAACGATTTTTGTCTCCATCTTAAAAAAATCGGCTAACCCCTCCTGTTTTTTGAAAATATAGAGCTGTTCTTCAAGAGTCATGGAATAAAACCGCTCCAAAAACTCCTCGGTATGATAGGACTGCCCGATCAAAAATTGGCCAATAAAGGCGACTCGAAAAGCTGTAGCATCGAGTGTAATTGGGCGCGGTTGATGGAGGTCAATCAAGGAAAATTTTTGAACCCGTTCCATGAGTCCTCTTTCCTGGTCGTTCGAAGTTAAAGGAAGATCTTCCATAATTTTGATCGAGTCGGCAAAGGAAAAAAAGTTGATCACCCACTCTTGCAGGGTTGATAGGGGGAGGGAGGACGCCTTAAAGCGGTTCTTCAGGTGGTCTCGCAGGGCGGGAACCTGCTCAATCGGTAGAGGGGGGAGAGAGGTGGGGGTATCTAAAT
>CAXNCP010000035.1:0-7089 GCA_964200935.1 Chlamydiia bacterium
TCCGATCAGAGATTTGGGGCAGATGCTTTTTTTGATCAAAAGCTTCAAGCCATTCGCTTAAAGGCTCATCAAGATAACAAAATGTTCTCGTTTGAAAGTGGGAGAAAAAGATGTCAGAAAACGAAACAGTCATGACTTTAACTCATTGGATAGGTAAGGAAAATATTTATTTTACATTAATAGATCTCAAAATTTTTTTCAAAAACAATTTATTTCGTAGCGCATAAAACGGACCTATTTATTAAAATAAAATACAAAAATTTGAAGGTATTTAACCAATTTGGTATGATTTGGCCTTTCATTTTTTTCTAGCATGACTCAACCAAGCGTTTCGGCAAACTTAATGCCGGCAAGAGATTTTTATGAGCAAAGAGGTGCACCCTTGGCCTCGATGTTTTTAAATTTCGATCAGATCCACAGGCTGACAGGTTTAGCAGATTACCCTTTGGTTATCCATTCCTCACAAACTTCTAGGGCCCAATTTGTCCCGATCCATCGATTTTTTGGTGAGCTATTTCCCCACCTTGCGTCGATCCTTCCAACTGAAACGATTTACCTGATCGGGGGTGGAGCCTCATGGGTTATCGCAGGGAATTCTGAGTATCGGGATCTCGATTTTTGCATCGTCACACAAGAGTGCCCTTTTGAAAAATTTGAATTTCTAAAAGAGAGTTTGATCTCATTACTTGAAGACTGGTGTTCGATCAAAAGGCGCCGTTTCGGTTCACAACAATTCAGAAAAGAGTTGTGGGATGCCTATTTTTACAAATCTAGCACCACCCACTTATGTCTTTCTTTTGGAAATATAGACATCAAAATTCTCAAAGACGGGGGACGCTCCCATCTATTTGATCATGATGGGGTGGGGATCAGGTTGTGTTGGGGGGAAATCAGCCGAGCTAGGATCGAATTGATTCCCGGAGCAATTCAACAGGATCTTTCAAGATCTTTGGATGCTGTATACAATAAA
Source organism: Chlamydiia bacterium (assembly GCA_964200935.1). Classification (GTDB taxonomy): domain Bacteria; phylum Chlamydiota; class Chlamydiia; order Chlamydiales; family RGXB01; genus RGXB01. The sequence goes on from CAXNCP010000035.1 coordinate 971, forward strand.
AAACTGATTTTATCGCGACCCGAAACGGCTTATAACTTCCATTTTAGGGTTTTTCAAAAGTTTACTGAGGGATTTTTTGTTGAAGTCGATCTGATCCAAAGAGCTTTGATTGAGATGGCCGATTCATTTCAAAAAAACCCAAGGTTTCAAGAATGTTTCCGGTTTTTTTGCCAAAACCATCTTACGGTAGATAATGCCCAGACGTACAAAATCAATCTTTTGTGTGCTCTACAAGGTTCAAAACAGATCAGTCAAGGGATCAAAGACCCTCTTCGAAAAAGTTTGGAGGAGCTGCTGGATGAAAGGATGGGTCTTGCTCCCCAGGTCGTCCTATGGGAACCATACCAGGAGCTTCTCTCCCTTTTAGCAGGAATATTTTTTGCAAAATCCAGAGATTTAAGGGTAATTGGGCATCATCTACATGTGGAAAAAAAGCACTATTTTTTACCCAAACCGTTGCCCGATTGCCTACTTGAAGTGGTCACCGAATTACCTCTTGACCCATCCTCATGTATGGATATCCTCGAAAATTGGTTTTGGATGACACCCGAGTCCTCTTTATTGAGAGAAATGGTGCTCAGCGACCTCAACCAGAGATTTTTTCCGGCCGTTTTAGCTAAATCGGTCAATAAGCTGGAAATCCATCGGAGGATCCATCGATTTTTAACCCCTTTCGTCGCCTGCCAACTCTCCCAAGACGATCCCTTAGCTTTTTTGATCGATGCGTTCCAAACGGGTGGGTTGACCTATGAAATGGTATTAGAAATTTTTCCTCAGGTGATGCATAAGCGAACCTATAATCCAGAGAAAATTATCGATTTTTTTGGTTTTTTCGGGATTCAAGATTTTTTGGACCAAAAAAGGTACTTTTTAAGATCCTATTTTCTTCAGCCTGAGAAAAGAAACGATTTTTTAAAGTCCAAAGAGATTTTCCACACCCTTTTTGGCTCAAGGGCATTCGATGAAATGTCCATGATGTACCCGTCGACCTTTTTTGAAACCAGCTCAAGCTGGATCGAAGATGAAACTGTCTATGTGGAGACCAAAATCCCTTTGATCGACTGGATCAAAAAAAGTGGCCTTGTAAAAAACCTTTCCAAAAAAGGGCAAGAGAGGGCAGAGATCATCGATTTCTCTATCAGTTTGGATAAAGCAAGAGATCTATTCATCAAAAAGGGGTGTCCTCAAAAACTGATCAGCTGGTTGGTCTGGGCCTATGAAAATCATCCTGAAGCAACCCCTTTTTTCGAAAAACTTTACGATCAATCCCATACATTTATAGAAAGGCGCTCTTACCATGAGCTGATTGTCGTATTGCACACAGCCTCCCCCTTTCACATCAGAACACTGAACTTGAAGATCAAAGAGAGCGACTCCCAAGCTTATAGAGCAGCTCATGCCTTTTTGCAGATTGCATACAATTATCATCAATTAGACTCAATAGATGCCGTAATCTATTTGAAGCGGATCGACCCGCTGGAATTAGAGCTTTTGGCCGATAGCATTCTAGAGATATTCCTCCGAGGTCTCAATGAAAGCGACCCTGCTTTGATAGAGCTTGCCCACTACCTACACCTTGAATTGGCTTTGAAACCTTTTGTCGGTTTTGTCGATCAAAAGCTAGGGGTTAAATATAAAGAAAAAGCAGTTCTCCATTTCCTTGAAGATATTAGACTTCCCGGTATCAAATCGGTGGAGTATGCGCAAGATCTGTCCAGGCTTTTTGAGTGGGCTTTACCCCTTTATGCCCACCCAAAAAAACGGGATCTGATAGATCCTCTCGTCAAGGCTTTGAATGAAAAACAGATGCAAAGTCTCATTGGGCATGTTTCGGAACGTTTCATCAGTGAAATCATTTGGCTAAAAGGGCAAAAAACAGGGTATAGCGGATCTTTTTCTATGAAAGAGCTCTATGTGGATGCTTGCCTCTACTATGATAAGAGTGATCGATCAAGAATGAGCGACAAAAAGCCTATTTTTGATCTCTTGGTGGAATTGATCCAGATCAAGGACATTCAACCCAAGTATTTCCCTCTCTTGGTAGAGGTAGGATCAAGCGCCGAATATCTAGAAAAAACCCTTATGCTGATCGTCCATTCAAAAAAAGGGGAGGATGATTTAAAGGGTTTGACACTGTCCTTGTTAGAAAAATCGGGCAATATAAAGGTTTCTTACTCCCTTGTAGAAGAGGTGAGAAAAAAATTTAGAAACCCCCTTTTATCGGACATGCTCGAATCGAATTGCGGTTGGTTTCAACTCAAAGACGGCCTTGAGATTTTGAAAAAAGAGGGGACAGCAGTTTTAAAGAAAAATAACCGACTCAAATGGAATGTTCTACAAGCGCTTCAAAAAGAGCCCAAATGGCAAGAATTGGAGCAATTGATCAGTCTGGTCCAGGCACCCCCTATGGTGGATGAAGAGTTTCTTTTATCCCTCGCTGAAAGTGCGCTACATGCTTTAGATCCTAAAAACATCAAGTACTGTTCTTTGGTGCATACTTGGTTACAAAACGTTTTGGTTTGTCAGGATGAGACGTTTGAAGAAAAAATCTTATCCATACCTATTGTTGTGGAGTACATGGAGGAAAATGTCGCAAAAATCACCCATGTGGATCTACGCGCCCGCATTTTCAAAGGGGTTTTTGAGAAAGAGGAGTTTGTCTTTACAAAGCAAACGGCTCTTCTTTTACAGGCATTTTTTGGCAAAAAAAATATCGATAAGTTTTTTGCCCATTTCATCAATCCATCGACCTTTTTGAAACTTGTAGAGTTAGCCACCCTTGATCCCCATCTTCAGGATACCAGCTCAAAATGGCTTTTCCCCCTACTGACTTTATCGCCGTCCCAACCATCGCTTCAACCCTCCACGATCAATCGGGCGATTTCACTGGTGATGCAAAATAAAATGATCCAGCGATTTTCTTTAACGGAAAGGATCGAGATGGCCATTTTGTTGCAAAATGTTGGGGGTGAAGGGGATTTTGAAAAAACGATCCTTTCCCATTTTGAAGAGGAGTTGGCCTCCTTAAAACCCCGCCAGATCGGTTGGTTGATTTCAAAAATGAGGCCCCTAGCCTCGAAGAGTCCAAGAGCGACCTCGAGCTCTATGAAGCTTTTGACCCATATCCTCCATAAAAAAGATATGGTTGGATCGAGCTTGGAATTGATAGACCTGTTAATAGAAGATTGCCCCCTTCAAAAAGCCGATTTCAACCTTTTTACTCAGTTAATTCTGGAGAAGGATCTGGATCAACCCGATCTTGTGCCAAAATGCATCGAATTTTTTGATCGCTATGAAGGGACCCTTTTTTTTCCCGGACAAATTTTTGAAGACGACTTCGCGTTTTTATACCTTTTATCGCAGCGGGAACCGCATGAGGAGTCTTTCCAAAAAATGGAACCATATTTACCGGTATTTAGAGAGTTTTCTAGACTATCTTCTATCAAGAATATAGTAGAAATTACAAAAAAGATTGTCTCTCATTTACGCTTTTCTATCCCAAAAGATAAATTTGAATCCATTCAGCCATATTTTAGAAACTTTTATGAAATGCTTTCCAAACAAAAGGGGTATGAAACCGCCTGGCTAAGGCTCTATTTAGTTGGGAACTCTTTAGTCAGAAAAAAAGATGGTTTGGAGCTCTCCCTAGAGGAAATTGTTTCGGGTCTATCGCAAAAAGAGTCCTTGCAATTGATCCGTTTGAAGGTTTTGCTCATTCGTGATCGACTGATCGAATCGACGGTGGATGTCTACCATTTAGAGCATGTAAGGGCCACGGTAGCTTATGCGACCGAGTCAGGGGTTGGGGATATTTTTAAAGAGGGGCAGCTGGAGGATTTTTTAAAAGCGAAAAATGTCGAGAGCAGTTTTGATGACATAGAGTTCTTTAAAAAGTATCAAAATGCGATCAATGGCAGGGATAACCACGATTTTTTTATCGACATCGCCTTTTTAGATCTTACGTATGCATTACGCTCTTTAAGGCAATTTTTTGATAGGGCTGGTTCTGAAGATAAAAAACAGGAATTGGCTTCCGAGATAGCAACGGTTTTAGAAACTTACGCTTTGACCACCCAATTTGGCCTCAACAAAGCTCAAGTAGACCTCAAGCTTGTAAACCGTATTTTCAAAGAAAACCTCAAAATTTTGCCAGAAGAGACTATTAGGACGCTTGCTCTATTCATCTTTAAAATCTATGCAACCCTTACGGGGGAAAATCAAGGGTTCTTTGGCAATAGCCACGAGGATCTTCAAAATTTTTGTAAGGGTGTACTCGCGCCTCACACATCCTCGGGGCATTTGAGTGCAGCATCTGTTCTTCCTGAAATACTCCGTTTTTTTAACCACGCGGTTAAAAACAAAGATCATCTAATTGTGAACATAGCCGCAGAGTTGCTTACAACCGTCTACCATGGAAAAATGGGTGGTGACCAAAAATGTTTTCAAAAGATGGAAATCTTGCACCTTGGGGATCCCATCCAAGTGAGCTACATCAATATCATCATCAATTTATTAGAACGCTTTGACGAAAAATCTTACCTGACCGCAGGGGTGCTCAATGAGCAGTTCAAAGAGATCTACGGGATACAGGTTCCGAGAATTCGAAAACTTCTGGATGATGATCAAAATATGTATTCATTCGGGCCCGAAACTTTTGAAAAAGCCCTTCCCGGAATCTCCCTGCAGATGAAAGGTTTACAAACAGACCAGTCAAAGATTGAGTTTTTGAGGCGTTTAGGGGGACGACTCTTATTTTTGATTGTTTGCAAGGAGGGGTTTTGTCATGATAAATTTCTCTGGATGATCAATCTGTTTTTTGAGGAACAGATCAAGCTCTTGGTTCAAAAAAATCTAGAACAACAAGATTTATTAACCCTGGTTCAGCTTGTAAACAATTTTTATACCAATTTTGTCCTCACGTTGCTGGAAATTTCGGAAAAATTGAAATTGAGCGATCTAACGACTAGAAAGCTCTACTCATCGATCCTACTGATCGCGATTAGAAAATTGTCTGAGTTGGTCGCTTATTACCCAAAATTGCGAAGCCCAGACTTATCTACTTTATTCGACCAGGCATTCCCATTTATGAAAAAAATGTTGGAAGCCCAGATAGGATTTGTCGACAAAGACAAAGAGTCGCTATCTTTGAGAACCGATGGGGAAGTAGCATTTAGAAGCTTACTTTTAAATTGCAAGCGGACATTCCATAGCCACAGAGTTGAGTTGATCGCTGTGACGGTTTTGCAGTACGCTTATGTCGGTATTTTAGAAAAAGAGTTTAAAATCAGCAGATCTCAAGAAAAAAAAGAGTGTATCAAACTCGATGAACTTTTTTTTGTATTGAGTTTAGATCTGAAGGATGTTGCCAACGAGGTATTCACTACACCAAGAGAATTTACCTTCTTGTTAGAAAATTTCCTTGTGTTCATCGATTATGATCCGCTTATGCATAAAAAGGAAAAGAAACAGATAATTGAGTCATTTTTACCCTGGATAGAGGAGAAATTTGGCTCAATCAAGGGATTCGTTCCGACAGAAAAGTTAAGAGAAGATCTTAGCAATATCCGCAAGCGTCTTTGCGATATGGGGGTTTAAAGGAGTCAATATGCATGGTTTTGTAATCATAGGGACACTCATCTATGTCCTATCCAAGGATCGCCGATCGGTTCTGATGGTCCACCGTCATAAACGGGAAAATGATGATCAGTTAGGATTTTATAATGGTCTTGGGGGGAAACTTGAAGACCAAGAGACAATTGTCGAGTGCATGCAGAGAGAACTCATGGAGGAGGCCAATATAAAGGCTACAAAATTTTCTTTGAAAGGATTTGTCCACTGGGCCGGTTTTGGTAAAAAAAGGGAGACTTGGCTTGGGGCTGTTTTTCTAGTTGAGGAGTATGAGGGGGAACCGCATGGGGAAAATCCGGAAGGGACACTTGAGTTTGTTTTATTGGATGAACTCTATACTAAACCCTTGTTTGAAGGAGATCGGGCTTTTTTGCCGAAAGTTTTCCACCCTAATCAGGAGTTATTTCATGCCTTCTTGTCCTACGAAAATACGAGGTTTTTGGGAGGTAGGTGCATGCAGAAAGATCTAGTGGAAGAGGTTCGCCCTTCTT